>NZ_JAOQJN010000008.1:0-168495 GCF_025567085.1 Bovifimicola ammoniilytica
GTTGTATAATTCTCCTGCTTCTCTATGTTATATGTTCTTTCCTCTACATCCCCATATATAATATCCATTCCCAAATCTTCTCTATGCTTTTCTATAATTTCTCCTAATTCATATTTATCATCAAGATTTGTTGACATTGCGAAAAACATCTTTTCTGAATCGTTTATTTCACTTAATGTATTACTATAATTATGCATATATGGTAAATAATAATTAACCTCTGCCTTATAATATTTTCCCAAATCCGAATCATCTTTATTACTTTTATCAACAGTTTTATCTTTCTCTGTTTCATCCGTAACTTCTGTTTCTTCATTCCTATCTGACTGTGTAGTAGTTACTTTCGTATCTTTCCCACTATCCTTATTGCCACTATCTTTATTATTCCCACATCCTGTACATATCATTGCCATAATTCCTGCTGTTAATAGTGCCATTGTTAATTTCTTCTTCATTTCTTTCATTCTCCTTTATCCACTATGATTATTCTGTTAATATCCACTTATACCTGTATATTCAACACGATAATAATTCTTACCACCCAGATATTTCTCGGTAGTATCATTCATCCAAGGTAATGTTAATAATAATGGTTTAACATCTACCTCAGCATTAATCTTAATATAGGTATATGAGTTCTCTAGCTTGAATGTCTTACCTGTAATCTTAGACATATTTGCCTCAAGTATGTCTGACATCTTAGCCATTGTATTATCACTGTTAGTGACAAGTGCTACCATCAGAAATACTCTCAGATAATCGCTGTATCTGAATTTAAACTTTGAGGCAATACTTGATGTATTTGATTTTCCTATATCCAGGCTATTAGAATCGCTATTCCCTGTACCAAATAAATTGCTGATACCGTTATTTAACTCATCTCTGAATTTATCAACACCTTTATTGGCAGCCTGTTGCAAATTGCTCCTTATATTAGAGATATAGTTATTAATTTCTGTACAGGATTCTTTTACCGATTTAGTTATATTATCACTTAAATACGTTATTTTATTTTGTAAACCTGTTGCTGCTTCATTGACTTTATCAATTGATTCATTTGGTTTTGTATTCAATATGGTTATAATTTCATTATTAGCAGATGTAAGCAGATATCTGACGGCTTCCTGTTCAATCTTATATGCCAGAGTCGAGGTATCCATATTAACTTTCTCGCCATTCCACCAGGCTTCAAGATTCCTCTTGATATAATCAAGTCTAATTTGGTCTAGTCTGGCCTGCGTTTCATCATCACCAATTTTATTTCCTAAATCGTCCTCGCCATACATAAGCATATCATTTGCTTTAGTACATAATGTGGTTAATTCATTCGTAACCACACCTACATAACGATCAATTTCCTGATTAACATTTGTTTCCATTTGTTTTACAAGATCCGTTAATTCACCTGATTTATCATTAACCTTATCCTTTAATTCTTCTTCGCTATAATCAAGCCATTCATTAACCTTACCTTTTGCCATATTTGATATCTTATCGACACCTTCTGTCAGCACCTCTGCCGCCTGATTCTTCAGGAAATTACCAAGATTCTTAAAGCTTATGCACCATGTACTATTATCTTTAACCAGTGGTACCGCCTTACCCTCTTTAAGCTGCGATAAATCCAGTCCTGACTCTGCTATCGCTACTGCAAATATTAATCCATTCTTTGCCACAGGAATTAATGCGGTCAGCGGCGGAGTACCAAACATCATAGCCGCTATCGCATATGCTCCATCCCTGATATCCTGACTCGTAAATGCATATATACAATTCATCGCAAGACGAATTCCAAATATTGTGGCATATGTCTTTGTAGTACCATTATCTCCATAGATAATGTATTCTACCTCTTGCAGATATGAGTAATTATTATCCTTATTTATAGGAACATTAGTAAGTGTTTTAGCTTTATTGGCATATTCTGACGCATCCAGATTCTTCTCATCTAGTTTATTTTTAATTTCTGCCTCATATGTATTGTAACTGAACATATTCATTATATATTCTTCTATGAATATATAATCTCGTACGTCAATAGCTGCATTTTTAAGGAAATCTCCAAGTTTACTAAACATACCTGACAGACCAGATGATGTATTGCCTTTATCTGCTGCATCATCACCGATACTTGGGACATCTCCATAGGCACCTGTAAGTATATCCTTATATAAGTCGCTCTTCGATGGTGCGGTAATACTATTTTCACTATAATATCCACTAATACTTCCACTACTTACATCATTACCCTTTTTAGCATCATCTTTAGATTTATTTCCAGCTTCCTTAATACTATCCTTTGTATTATCAACTTCATTTTTAGCCTTTGTAGTATCATCCGAATTAACATTACCTTTCTTAGCCTCCACACCCTTATCGTAGTTGTTATAAAGGTATGTATAGAATCTATATTGGTCTTCACTAAATACAGGGTTCTTGTCGCTTTCTCCACTCCAATCTGCCTTAAAATTACCCGACTTTATCTGTCTTCCTGCTATGTCACTTGATAATGTATCCAACGTCGCAGTAACCATTGAAAGATTGCTTAATGCACTTCCCTCGGCTCCTGACAATTTATTTTTAAGCGTATTAAGATCGTTTATATCGCCTATAAATGTGCCGCAATATGTATACTTTTCTATTTCTTTTATATCATTATCCAGCTCTGTAATGACATTTTTAACTCTGTCTAATAATTTCTTAACATCATCATATTTAATAAACTGTTTCATCTGCTCTATCTCTGCTTTATCCTGTTGAGCTATTGCATCATTTGAAACAGATGAATCACTTGCTGAATTATTCCAGGTGTTTAATGTTTGTTGGAGTTCACTTTTCCCGTTTGGATTAACTTTATTAGCAATAATTTCTAATCGGTTCTTAAAGTCATCAAGATATCCCTTTGCTTCTATCAACTTATCTCTATAACTTTTAACATTAGTGCCAATTGTCGATACAGCTGTGTTTGCATCCTCTAGATTCTTCTGATATTCGGTTTCATATGCTGCATATTGCCAGAATATCGGATAAGTTGCAGTATTTAAGCTATTCATTTTTGCCACAAATATTGAATTAAGTTCCTTATAATAATCTGACAACTTCTTTGTAGTTACCTTTTCATTCTGGTTTGTATTGCTGTCATTTTCAGTATTATCTTCCTGAGTATCATCATCCTCCTGATTTTCATTTGACTTTAGTTTAACTTTATATGAATACGTTACTGTTTTACCATTCTTCTTCTCGGTTATTTCAACAGTTGAATTTTTATTCTCATCTGATAGCACATTGTATATATCTTCAAAATCTGTATAGATTTTATACAGATTCTTATAGCTGGCAAAATCAGCATTTTTATTAATATTAGCCTGTGTTGCTACCTGTATTGAATATTTATCCTGTCCACCATATTTTGCAGCTATATCTACAAAAGTAGAATTTGACCTCATATATATTTCCAGCGCTTCGACCTCTTCTGCCAAATCACTTTCAGACGGAACATAATTACTATTCTTAGACTTCTTGTCTGTATGGTATGTACTTATCTGAACCTGCTGTCCATCATCATAATTCAATATCCATTTACCATTCTCTTCATGACATGTAACAGGTCTATTGAAATATCTTGTCGGCATATTATTATAATAATTATGTATCATCTTGCTATTTATTTTATTGTAATTATCAATTGCTTCATCCATACAAGTCTTTATATCCTGAAACTGCTGTTTATTACCGAACAAAGCTCTATACTTAGCCATATATCCCCAAGCTGCCTCACAGTCCTCCAGTAATGAAGCATGTTCTTCATAATATTTCTGCTTATTCTCCACTATCTCCATCTGTTTGCTTAAGTGCGAGAATGATTTTAAGGACTCTAATAATGCTACACCACCATTAATTGGTGCTCTGTATTTCATAAAGTTAACTATCTGTCCTCTGAGTAATGCAGGATTAACTAAACTGGCTGCTTTAGGTTCTTCTACAGAGAACTCTATATTGCCCATATTCATAAAATCAACTGATGAATTATCTGATGAATTCTTAATGTAGTCCATAATCTGACCAACATAATCATCTGCATCTGATTTAGATACGCCCTGTGCTACTATGCTTGATGTATAGTAGTCTTCTAATTTCTCTAACAATTCATCATTATTCTGCGATGTTGCCATCAATCCGTATACGTCTTTTAATACATTATCATAATCTGTAAGTGCAGTATTTAACGCCAAATCTCCTGCCGAAGATGCCATAGCCCTGCCAAGCTGCACTCTTCCATAATCTATCATTATAGATGCAATTATCATCATCGGTACTAATACTATTGCAAGAAATACTGACACTGCACCATTCTTTTTCTGAAAAATCTGTATCATAGCTCACATCTCCCTACTTGCTGAATTTTCCTATAAACGAATTAATCTTATTAAATGCACTCTTTATCTTATCCCCTGCTGCAGTCCTCTCGAATAAGTCCTGCACCATATCTATATTTCTAATAAACTCCGGAGCATCATTAACTGATACTTCAGCTCTTGAATTCCATTCTAAAATCGTAGGTGTATCTGATCCCAGAAATTTAATCGGGAATTTCACCTCATAACTAATCTCAACTGAAAATGTTGAATATACCAAATAATTGTTAAATTTCGCTATCTTATCCTGCGAAGTCTTAAGTTGTGGATTCATACCCACAAAAAATGTTGATGATGTATCATTTATATAATTCACTACATCAGCGCTTATCTTATTCTCTACATCATCCATTCCGCCTATAAAGTATCTGTAAGGTTCACAGTTCCTGTATGTAGTCGGTATTCCCTTATTCGGGTCCTTATACATATCATATTGATATGGGTCTTTAGAACACTGTGCTCCTAATATAGCTGACTGCATTACATACGAATCAACCTTTGCCTTTTCATATCTTGCACTTCCGTAATATATAAGAAAGAAGAGAACGAAGAACACGAATGGAAATATTATCGTCGCCTCTACAATAACTACTCCATTTTCATTTTTAAATTTACTCAAAAACTTTCGCATAACTTCTATCCTCTCTTTCTTTATGTTATAACCTATTGCACTAATACCAATAAATGATTAAGAACCAATTGTACGATTTCCTTTATCTTTTACTGTTTGGAATAAACTTTCTACAACTTTTTGTAATTCGTCTCTAAAGATTACTGCTACAGCAATTACGATACCACACAATACTACAATCGCTACGATATCAACTGCACCATCTTCATTAGTCAGAAAGTTGTTAACTCTGTTCTTCATTCCAATGTACATTTTGTCTAATAATTTCAACATTTCACATTTCCTCCTTTGATTCATAATTTATCTAAACACCCAGATTAGCAAATATAGGTACCATTATCATTATTAATATTCCAATGAACATAATGCATATTGGAAATAATAACTTACTTGAGGCTTTAGCACCTAACTGTCTGACCTGATGTTTACGACTTTCCCATACTTCAGAACTCTGTTTTCTCAACATTAACACAAGCTCTCTGTTACCTTTTGTAATACCCTGTACTATAGTCGAGGTGAACTTCCTGATTTCAGAAATCATACATCTGTTACCGAATTCGGTATACGCTTCTATCTCGGTATAACCATTTGCCATATCTACAATTACCTTCTTCATCTCATCATATAATGGACCATTACCTGTATAAGCTGTCATTTCCCAGGCTTCCTTTAATATCATTCCTGCATTCGTAAGTAATGCAAGCTTAGATATGGCATTAGGAAAATCACTTAATAAATCTTCTGTACGTTTTTCTATAATTCTTTTAGCACCATCTCCACACCTTACAAAAGCTGCCCAGGCAAACATAATGAATATAAGTAACATCATTGTTTCCTCAGCAAGCACTGCGAATGGAAAACCTATAACTAATAACAGATATGCAAGCGACACCCTCTGTGCCCAGCAGACTTTCAGGTAATAGTCTGCATATTTACTTTCATATATAACTGATAAATCTCTTTTTCTCTCTATATCTCTCTTAGAGTTATATTTATATCTGCTGATATCCATTAACAGAAAACCTACCGTATATATCTCTTTTAATCTGAACATCTTAGGATCTAAGGGTTCAATAAGATATTCATATTTAGAAGATGCCAATAATGAAATTACAAATATTAATCCAAGCACCGTTCCAAATGCTAATATAATTATGTCTGTTTTACTTAGGAACATATCATTCTCCTCCTATGCTATATATCACACTTTGATATTCATAATCCACTTGCCTACAACATAAGCAATTACTATCATTACCAATGCAATTGTTGAGGAAGCAATCCCGACAGGTGTTACAAAATTATCTGCAAATTCTGCACTCATTAATTTAATCATGGCAATTATGGCAATTGGCATTACCGACATTATATTTAACTCGGTTGCACTGGATGTAATAATTGTCTGTATCTCTAATTCCACTTCCATCTTGTCACTGATTATCTGCTGTGTGCTATCAATGATGTCCTTGATATTTCCACCTTTTCTATAACTTGTCTCGAATATATTCGCAAAGCTTGATACATCATCTATATTGCTTCTTTCTCCGAAATCTTTAAGTAATCTCTCTATAGGGATATTATTATCAAGTCCTGAATTAATAACGAGTAATTCCCTGACTATATACGAATCATCAGGATATATAAGTCTCAAATCATCATATGCCGACTTAAATGAATCAGTAACATTTCTACCACTACCAATAGATGTATTTAGTGTATCTAACAGTTCCCTGAACTGAAGTCGCAGCTCTAAATGTCTCTTTTCAATCTTTCTCTTAACAGCCATTGGCATATATATCTTCGCAGCTATTAATCCGACTATTCCTGATATGGTAATATTAAGAATATGCGTAGTCTGTGTAGGATTGCCATCAACATCTTTACCTATTCCACCATAGAACAGATAACCTACCGCTGCACCAACGGCAAATGCAAAGAGAAAAGTAAGTATTTTCTCTAATTTGCCCATATAATATACTCTGTAATTTAAGACAGGCATATTAGTCTCTGACATATAATACTGAGGTTCTAATTCTTTTTCCTTTTTCTTCTTAAACAATGTTTTCTCTCCTTATGTTCTACCTGTGTACTATTAGAAGCTATATAAATTTCAGTTTAACTTTCTCTACCTAATTCTCTTTACTTAAATCTCACCTTTATAGCCCATTAATTTAAGTTTAAAATCATTCTTAAGTTTATTATTTGTTCTCTTTAATGAGCCTGACACCTTATCAAGTGTACTTTCTTCATCTTCTTCAAATACATATAACGGATTAAGAATTATCTTTCCATTTTCATATCCGACTACTTCCGTAATCTCCATAGTCTTTCTTGAATGGTCTCTTAAACGTGATAAATGAATTATTATGTCAAGTGCTGATGCTATCTGTTGTCTTATAGCCTCTAGTGGCAAACCATCTGCACCCTGTAATACCATTGTCTCTAATCGGCTTAACATATCTCTGGTAGAGTTCGCATGGCCTGTACTAAGACTTCCGTCATGACCTGTGTTCATAGCCTGTAACATATCTAATGCTTCTCCACCTCTGACCTCTCCGACTACAATTCGCTCAGGTCTCATACGAAGTGAAGATTTAATCAAGTCTCTAATCGTAATGGCACCGCTGCCTGATGTATTAGCATTTCTGGTCTCTAGACTAACTAAGTTATCTACACCCTCTATCTGTAATTCTGCCGAATCCTCAATTGTTATTACACGTTCATCCTTAGGAATGTAGTTTGATAATGCATTTAGAAATGTTGTCTTACCACTACCGGTACCACCACATATGAATATATTAAACTTCGCCTTTACCATAAGCTCTAATACGTCTGCAATATCCTGTGTAATTGAGCCATACTGTATTAATTTGGCTATAGTCATTGGTTCTTTTGAGAATTTTCTAATAGTAACTGTTGGTCCACATAATGCAATCGGTGGTAATACAACATTTACACGCGAACCGTCTGCAAGTCTCGTATCAACAATAGGATTAGCCTGATTTACTTCTCTTCCTGCCGATCCTACAATTCGCTGAATTATATCTTCTAATCTTCGTTCGCTTTCAAATGTCTCTTTTAACTTAGAAAGCTTTCCGTTTTTCTCAATAAATATATTGTCCGGACCATTTATCATTACCTCTGTAATATCATCATCACTGATAATACTGTCTAACAATCCCAGACCTCTTATTGAGCTGAATATCTGTCTTACAATTCCTGCTCTCTGTTGTAATGAAATATATGTATTTGCAAAATAATTGCCTACTAATTCTTCTACAGCATCCATTAATTCCTCATCACTCATATTACTTAATGGAAGATTCTCTGTTATATAAGATTTAACATAAGCAATTGCTTCTTCTTCAATTTCCTTTGTCATATTTCTCCACCTGCCTTACCTATATCTCATCTAGTACGCCCAGTTTGGAGATTTCTTCTATTATCTGTACATACTCAGCATTTTCATAGAGGCTGACACCGCCTATAACCTTTACTCTGTCATCTTCAACTACTTTTCCTGTTCTGCTTCTGAATTTGTTATATATCATTAGAACTCTTGAGAATATATTCATATCTAATTGTTCTTCCATAATTGATAAGGCTGTAATGGTCTTGGCAAGTTTCGCATTTGATATCTCCGAACCATTACCTACTAATATTATCTTTTTAGATCTTTTAATTATTTCCTTACATATTTCATCAAAATCTAAATCTGCATCAACTACCACTAAATCGAATAAATCACTCGAAGATAACATATTAAAGAATTCTTTTATCTCATCTTTGGATAATTCTGATAAATCATATGCTGTATTACAACTGTCATAAAAGTACAAGCCTTCAAAGGTTGTTTTAACATTACTTTCTAATTTAAGTCGTATATTACTCTTCTTGCTCTTTATGGAATATAAGATATCACTTAGGTCACCATTACCATTTCCCTGGAATGCAATTTCGACATTTCCGGTTTTCTCTAAATTAATATATAATGTTTTTATCCCTTTTCTAACTCTGCTCTTTGCATATGCTGCAGCCATTGCAGAACCACCTACACCACCGCTTACAGAGAAGAAGCTAATTATCTTAGAATTGAAATTATTATTTCCAATCTGCTCATCACTTGAAGCTGCTTTCTCAGCATATACACCTAGTAAATCTTTATATATGTGCTCTACTTTCTGAAATTTACATACACATCTGATATCTTTATATGTTTTTATATCTATTGAATCTGTGAAATATGCATATCCGCATCGGTTAGGCAGTTCCTTAAAATCTATATCCGTATCTATGTCAACCAGTACAATGTCAGCTTTGTTTGCCTTTATGCCCTCTAAAGCAATATTTACATTACTAAAACAGAAAAGCTGTAATTTATCTGCATAATTATTTTCGATTACTTTTGTTATCTTTTTCAGGTATTCAATGTTAGTGTCAATTATTGCTACTTTTATTTTCATTCACGTTCCTCCAGCTATCCCGAATTCATATTAATTTCACAGATATTTTTAGTCCTTGTAATTTCAATCTGCAAAATGTTTTATAATTTGAGCTTTTTCGTATATATTTAATAATAGCAAAACATCACTTCTTTTCAATATGTGACAATTCTGTTTTTTTATTTCCTCTACACGTCACATATTTCTATTAAACATACCTTTATATTAAAAAGGTTCAACAACAGATACTATCTATCATTGAACCTCTTTATATCCTTTATTTTTTGTATGTATTTATAATCCCATCCAATAACATCATCATTTCAGCTTTATTCAGACATCCGGTTGAATAAGTTATATATTTATAGAAATTTGTAAAATGATTACATATTTCAACTGACTCTATTATAGATAATGCTTTTTCTCTTCGTCCTTCAATATCAATATATCCTATAGAACAGATTTTTTTACCGGACAAAATTGCAATACTTAAATCTGTTGGTATACTGCACTTTTTATTATTAAATATTGATAATATTGAATTTTTATTTAAAACGTAATATTTATATATATTTTTTAAAATTTCTAATTTTGTATCTCTGTCGTTATTTTTCATGTTAAAATTCATTTCATCTACAGAATAATTATTCATAAAATTCAACATTTCAATATCAGCAACCATAATATCACATTTATTCCCCCGGATATTTTTATAATACAATTCCAATGTATTTATAAGAAATTCTTTATCTTCACATTCATCTTTTATAACTCTATTAAAAATCTCTTTTGTACAAAATAACTTAACCGGGAGTTTATTGCTGATATTTATGCATTGGCTGCTATCATTCATACTATTTATAAGAAATTTTTTATAATTATCATTAGCCATTATATTATTAAATCTTTTACTTTCATTGTACATCTGGTTAACAGTACTTATAATTGATTCATATGTATCCTGACTTTTGTCTACATCAATTATGCACTTATTCTTTTGCATAAAAAATATTTCGATTTCACTTATTATATAGTATGGGGCAAGTTCTGTTTCATATTCTAATTTACACCAATTGTTCTTATCATATGTTGATATTCCGTTTAATGAAAATTCATATGCAATTAAATAATTTGCAATTTGTGTAAATTCACTATCGTATTCTTTGTTATATCCCGTATGTATATATACAAGCTTGATATGCTCTCTAACCTCGCTAATATTAAATGCAAATTTCAGGAAATTCATAACTTCTTTCCAATATACAGGTACATGCACATAAAGCTTAACAAAACGATTATTATTTATTACGTTACACATCATTTCATATAGCCTGTCTATAATTGCTCTTTCCTTTATATCATTAGCTTTTATATATTTATAAACTTCTGTTTCTTGAAGCTTTAATTTCTGAAGATTCTTATGCTCTTTTTCTTCCATTTTCATATGCTTAAATTTCTGCTTAATATATTTAACTATTCTATATTCTTTATTACCTAAATGTTCTTCCCAAAATGCTTCATATAGCTCATCTAATTTATATGTTTCAACATAACCTCTTAGATATCCATAAATATTCAAAAACATTTCTAAATTAATTTTTCTGTCTCCAGATATAACTTTATTTAACATTGACCTATCACATTCCACAGCTTTTGCCATTCCATATATTGATAAATCGCTTTCATTGACAATCTCTCTCAATACCTCCGAAAACGTTCTCATTATTCTCCTCCGTAACCACAATTTCTTATCTTAATGTCTTTATAAACTTCTATATCTCCATTTTTTATTTTTATAATAACAAAACCTCCCTTTTTTTCAATATGTGACACATATGCTTTTTTTACTTTCGGCATGTGTCACATAATACTAACTAACATTCTTCACATCATTTATATGACATTTGTAACTACACATTTTTTACAACCTTATATACAATATACTATATCAATAACATTATGCAAATTATATATAAAATTGCGCAAATTATATCTGTTAATGAAAGTAGTATGGAAAATATTGCTGATGCGATTATTTTTCACACAGCTATTTGTTTCGGAGCGAAAGCAAATAGCTTTTATGGCAGATGTGAAATCGCATGTGTGAATTTCTCATCGCCTCTTCACAGCAAAGTCGCTCAGAAATGAGGATTATTATGAAAAACAGAAAATCAAGTTTAATATGGGGGCTTATTTTTATAGCTGCCGGAGTGCTTTATATCTTAAATGCATTTACCTCAATCAAAATTGATATATTTGACTTCTGGCCATTACTTTTTATTCTGCCAAGTATTGCAAGTATGTTTTCAAAAGGTATACGCATTTCCAATTCACTATTTCTTCTTATTGGGGTATCATTTTTGCTTACTGAATTCAATATAATAAGCGAAAGTACAATGGATAAATTGTTTATTCCATGTTGCCTGATTATTATCGGAATCATAATTATTTTCAAGGATAAATTAATTAAAAAAAACATTCCTAAATGGGTAAATGAGAAGAATAATTTTAATAAATCTAATTATTACAGTGCTATTTTTTCATCTAATAAAGTTGTGTATCCGCATGATACATTTGAGGGATGTGAAGCTAACAGTATATTCGGCAGTGTAATTATTGATTTACGAGATGCCATTATTACTGAGGATACGGTTATAAATTGCTACTGCGTATTTGCAGGAATCGATATTTATATTCCAGATAATGTAAATATACGAATATCAGGAACTCCTATCTTCGGTGGAATAACTAATAAGACCAGAGATTACGAGAATATTAATGCACCAACTATCTTCATTAATGCAACCACAATGTTCGGAGGTGTTACTATCAAATGAGATTTTTTGAAAAAACAATTAAATATGTTGCAACCGCTGTAGCTGCTCTGCTGGCTGTGGCGATTGTAGTCAGCATCTTAAATGTAGTCCTATTCTTATTCGGAGGTATAGGTGGCAGTGGTGGTAAGCTTACTGATTATTCCGGCTCATATTCAGTCAATGATGTTAAATCTCTTACATTGGATAATAGCATTGCCAATGTTAATATTGTTACGACAACTGATTCAGAAATTACCGTCGAATGTAAAAATGTATATGAAACTTTTAAATGCTCTGTTAATTCAAAGGGTGTACTTACCATTGATAATAGTGGCTCAAAACATGGTTTTCTGTCATTTCACAGGAAAAGAAGTGGAAAGATAACTATTTATATTCCTGAAAAATTTGAAATAAATGTTTTAAACCTGGATTGTGGTGTCGGTAATATTAAGATTCAGGACATATCTATGAAGAAATTAATAATTGATGGCGGTGTTGGTAATACTAAGTTAACTTCATGCGTTATAGAGAATGGTGATTTTGATATGGGTGTTGGTAATATCAGATTAAATGACTGCATACTTTACGATGCTGAAATCGATGGCGGTGTCGGTAATATGGATATTAATATTAATGGTGATATTAATGATTATTCATTTGATGTTGATGGTGGCATAGGTACTGTCCGAATTAATGGTGAGAAACCGGGAGTTTATTCAGATAATAAAGGAATCTATAAAATTAAATGTGATAGTGGTGTCGGTAACATAAAAATAACGATTGAGTAGTTTTTCACTACTCAACCGTTTTTATTTTACTCTTTAATATGCTTTTCTTACTAATTCTTAATCAGTATTCTTAATTCAATAATTTGTCTGATTAACACCCAGTATTTATAAGCCATTCTGTCATTTTAAATATAATTCTATAAGAAGTCCTGCTCACTTAAAACTCTCATATCATCTTTATTCTTATGAATTCTTCCAAATATTTTACCAAGACTAAATCTGTTTGCGTGGGCAATTGCATCATCTATAACTTCCTGAATGTCCTCTATTGATAATACAGGATTACGTCCGCTTATATCATCTAACTTCGCATATAAAGCTAATTCACCCATTTCATCAATTATATAGAACTGTTCTTCTGCATAATCTTTAGCAATTTTAACCATATCATCAATTTCCATCTCATGAATGTCTAATCTGTTAGAGAAGAAACCTTTGAGATCAGGTGAATTGTCAAGCATTCTGTCAATTGCTGCTTTATCATCTTCTAACACGATAAGCATTTCTTCTGTATAATTCTTCATGGCAATCATTAAATCTATAATCGTGTTAGGCATAAGATTTCCTGCCTGTTCAATGATGAGGTCTGTTCCAAGTATCTGTGTCATTGCAAGTGCAACTCCACGTTTGTTAAGTACAGATGCCTTTACTTTTGCTACTTTTCTACCACTTCGGTTTCTTCCACGGTTAGCTGCTTTAATAAGACTAAGGCCTAGTGTTGTCTTTCCGATTTTCGCTGAACCTGTGATAATAACATTATTTGTCTTAGATGTTCCATCCATAACGAATTTATTAATAAGATTATCGAGTGTATCAGCTATCTTTTCTTCCATACTGCCTGTTCCTACGAAATCATTGAATAGACTTCTGTATTCTTCAGGAATTCTGTGATTCTTAACTACAAAGTCTGCAGAAGCTACACTAGATTTATCTGTGGCTTCTTCTGATGTTTCATTTGCATTTTCTGAAACTTCATCTATTGTCTCATCAGCATTTTCTGTGGCTTCTTCTGACGTTTCATTTGCATTTTCTAAAACTTCATCTATTGTCTCATCAGCATTTTCTGTGGCTTCTTCTGATGTTTCATTTGTATTTTCTTTTAATTCATCAGATTCGTTATCATTTGTCTTATCAGCTTCATTATCTTTAAATTCTGCCAGAACCTCTTCTAATGTCATCTGTCCTTCTATCTGATCATCTTCTTCAGGCTTTGTCATTTCAACTTTTGTTTCAACTTCTTCCTCTGTATTCTCAAATACTGACTTCGGAAGTGACTGATAAATATTCTTGCTTGCATTAAGTATTCTGTTAATCTCTGCTCTGTCTATTCTCTTAGTTGGCTCATCAATTAAATCATCTTCTATTTCATCTTCATCAGATACAGTCTCTACAGATTTTACCTCTTCTGTCTCTTCTGAATTTCTTATCTCTTCTATAGGTGCAGATTCTTCATTGACTTTGCTATATTCATCTGACTCTACAATTGTTTCTACTTCCGGGATGTCTTTAGCTTCTCCAACTGTTTCCGCTTCTGGAATGTCTTTAGCTTCTTCAACTGTTTCCACTTCCGGGATGTCTTTAGCTTCTCCAACTGTTTCTACTTCTGGGATGTCTTTAGCTTCTTCAACTGTTTTTACTTCTGGAATACTTTCTGTTTCTTTTATTTCTTCTACATTAACTGTATTTTCTGTAGCTGAATTTTCCTCTGCTGTCTCAGGAGTATTTTCTGCCTCTATTACATTTTCCGGCTCGTTTATAATTTCAGATTCTTCGACCTCTTCAACTTCTGAAACATTTTCTGATTCCTTTACATTTTCTGTTGTGTCTGCTGAATCATCATATACATCTTCGTCATCATCATCTAAATAACTGTCATCATCTTCTATTGCCGGAAGAATCTCGTTATTATCATCTTCTTCTATTGTCGGGCGAATCTCGTCATTATCATCATCTATCTGCATCTCGAAAGCATTTCTGACTTTCTTCTCATCATTCATAAGTTTTTCCATGCTCTTAGCAAGTGCAGCCTGAATGTTTGCTGTATTATATAGATTATTCTCATCAGCTAATCTGATATTGATTTCGTCTATGTCTATTTCAGCAGTCTTAGTGAGTTCTTCACCAATGTTACTTACTTTACCTTCTTTATCCTTATCAAATTCGAATATTTCAATCATTGAATCTTTCTTTCTTAAGTCGGAATTACCACTTAACATATCTTCTGATTCAAGTGATTTGCTTATCTCATCTGCTGTCATTCCCTTGTATTTATCTGATGGAGTGCCTGATGTACCCTTAACCTGTTCAGCTCTTAATTTTGCTTCCATAACAAGCTGTCTTGCAAGGTCAGCTGCTCTCTGTGCCTCTAAGGCTGCTGCCTCCGCTGCCTTAAGTGCTTCATTTGCGGCTATCTCTTCGGCCGTAAGCTTTGGTATATTCTTCTCTGCTTCCTCTGCTCTTCTTGCGACCTCTTTAGCTGCGGCATTTGCATTAGCTCTTGCCTCATCTTCTGCGCTTATCTCATCATCGAGATACTCGTCGTCATCATCACTTATGTTGTCATCTAATAATTCTAAATTATCTTCTAATACCTCTTCATCATCTTTCTTCTTATTATATTTTGAGGTTTTTCTTTCTTCTTTACCGGCTACAATTGCCTCTGCAAGTGAACGCATTCCTGTGTGGTCTTCACTTTCTGCTTCTTCATCTTCGTCGGATTCTTCGTTGACTTTACTAACTCTTTCACGACCTAATGCATCCACCTGGTTCCAGTTATCTGCCTGTGTATCGTCTTCTGAATCTTCATCATATTCATCTATAGAACCGGCATTAACATTTGGAGCATTTACCTCTAAGTTATCTGATTCACCATTACTTACACTCGTAATGTTCTTTGAATCTTCTGTTGATACTATATTAGATGATGCTATATTAGATTTTGCGACATTATCTTTAGCATAACGTTTATTATATTCTGTGAGAACGCCTGTAATTAGCTTCTTAAGTTCTCTTGCCTTGTCTACATACTTACCATCATTGAACCATAACTCAAGTTCATCACACATAGCAATACACTTATCATCTTCTCCGGCTTCATGATAGAGTTTAGCTAATTCATATTGCCATCTCTCATCCATCTCAACTTCTATGTATGCCTCTAAAATCTTAATAAGGACTTCTATATCTTCACCTTTTGCCTTGGCTATTCGGTATTTCAACAGATATTGTGATACATCTGATGGCGACATCTCTACAAAGTCCTGATAGAACTCATCTGCTTCCACAAAATTCTTCGTTCTGAGTGCTAAAATAGTCAGCTTATAAGCTAACTGTCTTCCTAATGGTGAACGTTCATATGCAATAAGAAGAACTTCTTTGGCTTTCTCATACTGCTTAGTATTCTCATAAATATCTGCTACGCGGTTAATCATAGTGTTGTCTTTAACACGATACCAGTCTATTTCATCGGCAATCTTAGCTGCTGCTTCGAACTCTTTACGTGAATACAATTTCTTAATCTGGTCTGATTTAACATTATATTCGTACTTGTCCAACTCTATACCTCCGTCTTTATTTATCTATTTTAAGATATATTAATCTATAATTTTACATATGTTTTAAGTGTATCACACACATTCTCTATTGTCAAAACAATGCTGTCTGTTCATAAGATAAAGTTGTGTAATCCAGCTCATCATTATTAACATTACTGAAATAATCCACTACAACCGTCTGCTGACGTCCGTTACTTATCTTCTGTCCTAACACATAATTAACATCAAATCGTCCGCTGATTGCAGGTGTTGCCCCTCTTGCCGGAACTATTAACTGCACATTGTTAGTCTTAAGAAGTTTAAATATCGGCTCCCATATATATATATCTTTAGCAGCACCAAATGGGTTATCGATAAAAATAACTTTTTTAAGTTTTGATGCATCAGCATTTTTAGAATTAATGCTTGAAATATAATTAATTATCGAAATAAGGAACTGTATATATATACCCTGTGACTGTCCCGTACTTCCCACCGCCTCCTCATACGGAAGAAATCTTGACTGGTCTGCAATTCTTTCTCTCTTATAAAGATTAAGTTTTATCGAATTCATATCAGTGACTATAACCGAGAACATCTTCTTCCAGCTTAAATTATTTCTGATATATTTAAGTTTATCCTCTGTCTTTTCAAATGAATCTGCGCCTTTTGCAACCCTGTCGATATATTCAGACATCCTGTCTTTATACACTTCTTCTTTAACATACGGTATTCTTAAGTTAATTACAGGAATTGTTTCATCTTCCATTGTAATTCTCGATAACTTCGATAATCTGTCTAACTCTGTCTTAATATTAGTACAGGTCTGTATACACTGATTCTCAAAATTATCCTTAATAACCTGCATATCCTCAATGCCTTTAAGTATACGCTGCTTTTCAAGATTAATATACTCATTAGTCTCTTTAAGCATTTTTATTAATTCATCTGTTTCATCTAAATCCGCAGGCATACTTACATTCATTCTTATTTCCGATGCTAATTCAAATGCATTCAGTTTCTTCAAAGTATCATTAAGAAGTGACATTTCCCTTTCAAATTCTTCAGAGCGCTTGTATTTCTCATCTATGAATTTGTCTAACTGTTCACTGACATTTTTACATTCTGCTTCAATATCTGCATTTTCTTCAAATGTACCTGCCTTTATATCAGGCTTAATATCAGATTTAGTCATTAATTTATTAATATCTCGTTTAAGCATATTAATCGTAACTGCCTTACGTTCCATTTCTGATATTGCTCCTGCAAGTCTGTCTGTTTTATCCGTCAAATCACTAAGAAGTCTTGCATTTTCATTTAGAAATGTATCGATTTCACTCTCTTTTATCAAATTTTTGTCAAATTCACCATATTTATCAGTAATAATATTAATTGCGTGACTTATTTTACCCTTTAACTTGTCAGCATTAGAACGCATTTCCTGTATAGATTGTCTTATCTCCTTCTTAACTGCCTTATGTCTGTCAGCCTGTCTCTTAATATCTGATAAATCTTTAGGAGATGTAACAACTAACTCGTTATTATCGTATTGGTTCTTAAGCACCTCTATGTCTACACCCATATAATCTATATGTTGTAAATTCTTCTCCATCGATACCTGATAGTTATTAAGAAGTTTTTCTTTATCTGCTACGGCATAATTTTCCTTTTTAAGGCTCTCAATTAATGCCATTAATTCTGTCTCTATATCATCTCTGCTTCTTCCATTGTATTTTGCTTCATTGTCTCTTACTTCTTTATACACTGTTTCATCATAATATGAAGAATATTTTTCTGACCAGTCTTTCTTTATGGTATCTAATTCTTCTTCCATAGAATTAATTCTTATCTGTCTCTGCTTAGACATATTTTCTGTTGCAGCAAGTCTTTTACTACTGTCTGTTGCTTCTTTCTTAAGTCGTTCTAATTCTGTGGAGGCTTTCGTTTTCTCATCACTGACTACATTGGATTCTGTTATAAGTCTACTAATCTCTGACAGTACATTAATCTCTTGTTCTGTTTCTTCTTTCTCTTTCCTTAAGTCTGCCAGTTCTTCTTTAACATTTCTTATATCGTTCTCCGTAAATGCAATCTCTTCCTTGAGATTTTTAGATACCTCGATTTTCCCAAGAATTTCTGAATTAACTTTCTCTAAGGCTTTCTTAGGATTAAGTATTTCTTCATCATTTACATCATTAACGATATGATTTATAAACAGATAATCCTCTTTTACTACCTGTTCATTTTCTAATTTTCTTAAATACTCTTTATTGAGTTTCTCCTGTAATAACTTGATTCGTTCAATGTTCTGCTTAATCTTATCTGATGAAAATTCTTCTGCATTTTCTCCGATAAAGAATACATTTTCAGAATTAATTAATTCTACATTTTCTTCTGCTAATTTCGTACCATTAATAATTGGAACCGTATATCCATTTTCTAAGTTTTCCTTAAGGCGTGTATCCATTATCGTCTGCTCGAAATTATCCTTTACAATGATTGCATATGGTAAAACAGGATTGTATTTTACTAATTCAAACCTTGTTTCTTCAGGAAGTTCTGCCAGGTATTGTGCTCCTGAAACCGCTGTATTAGAATGATATCTTCTGATGTATTCAAGCACCTCTGATAAAGCAGCTGATTCATTAACCACTCTTCCAAGTTCGAGTGCCTTAAGTTGTCTGTCAATTTCTACAAGTTTCTTTTCAGCTTCTGACGATGCATTTAACATATTTTTATATGTCTTTTCTATTTTCTTAAGAAGTTCTTCTAATTCTTCGGCATCATATACCTGCTTTAATTTAGAAAGCTTCTCAGATGAATTTAATAGCTTATTATTATTCTCTTCGATTATGTTCTTTCTCTTCTCTAAATCATTTAACTTATAATCATTTTCTCGTAATTTAAGTCTAAGTGTTATGACTTCTCCTGATTTAGTCTCGCATTTGCTTTCTAATTCCTCTGCCTTGTCATTTATAGCGGCTAATTTATCCCTGTCAGCAGCACACATTTTATCCGCATCTGTTGGTAATAATAGTGAAGTCATATTCTTCTTATCAATGATTTCTTTATTAATCAGAGCCGATTTTCTATCATAATCTGCCACTTTATAATCTAATACCGCTAGCTTATTATCTAAATCTTTAATCTCTGTCTTGAGTGCAGCTATAAGTTCTGTTTCATTTTCATTTATGCTTTTCTCTTCATTTATCTTAGAAGTAAGTTCGTTAATTCTCTCATCATCAGACATTTTTCGGATAGCAGCTAACTCTTTAAGATTATCAAGCAGAGTCTTATTATCCTTAAGAATATTATTCATTACAAGTTTAAGTTTATCATATTCTTTTTTACACTGTATATATTCAAGGTAATAATTGCCACCCTCTAAGATATTTAATCTCTCTATAAATGCCTTGACTTCCTCATCTGTCTGCACAAGTTTTTCATTTTCTCTGCTTAACTCGGCCTCTAACTTCTCTAATTCTCCCATATCCACAAGCACTTTCGCTGTTTCAACTTTAGCCGACAGATTATTCTTCTCTGCTAACACATTTTTACGCTCGTTAAGTGCCGCTTCTAATTCTGACTTATTATTATTCTCTGATACTTCAAGAGAATTATATGCTTTCTTAATCTTTATAAATGCATTCTCAATACCAACATATAATTGTCTTATTGATGAAATTCTTCCTGCAAAACCATCGATAATCTCTATCTGTCTGTCGAAGTTATTTATCTCCTCTTTCTTATTAGATAATTCTAATAATTTATCCTTGATATTAAGAAGTGTTTCGGCAAGATTTCCGTCCTCTGAATCATTTGCATACTTATTCCTGAACGATTTCTCGATTATCTCCTCAATCAATAAATCTTCCACTACTTTTCTGGTGTTCTTGTAATTTGTCTCAAAATATGTTCTTACGTGTCCCTCTGTTTTATTAATTCCCCTGATAATCTCCCATTCACTTTCATATAAGCCATAGTCCGCTATGAATCTCTGATAATCACCTTTCCTTTCAAATATTTTGACTTCAAGATTGTAATCCTTACGCTGTAAATCTTTAAGATAATTCTTGAGTCCTGAATATGTAATTCTCTCACCATTCTGGGTAAGTGGGAAATTCTTTATATCATTGTCATTAAATTTTCTATAGAAAATGCAGTAATTAAAATATTCAATCGCAGTTCCGTTTCTGCTTCCATCTGCATTTTCTTCAAACTCTCCCTGCTCCTTTGCCTTTCTGGCACAAAAACCGGTAAGCATATATTTAAAACCATCTTTAATATGTACATCACTAAGACTCCATTCAATCATTGAATGGATGGTTGTACTTCCCTCATTTGTTCTGAATAATTTCTCTATAGGCTGTTTATCATCAAGAGTACAATTCGGTATTAAATTCTGCAAAAGTAATAGCATTAATACACTTTTTCCACCACCATTTGCCAAGTCGTAAATGGTATTTTTACATGAAAAACGCATCATAAAATCGTCATAAAACTGCGTTCCGAAATTGTACTTTACATTATTTACTCTGATTCTGTTAATGTGTGGCATAATTACTCCTTTTTTATTTTTTATTTCATTATCTCGTATAATCTTCCTTTATATTCTTCGAAATAATTACTTACAAGTGCTTTGAATCTCTTCTTAGGGTAGTATCTTTCATTATTTTCAATTAATAATTCCTGCTTTAATAAGAAGTTCAACGTCATTTTGACAAAACCAACCTTAGAACCTCTTGCTGCTCTTGCATTAGTTTCTTCATTTGCTACGATAGGCAAGTCTTCCCATACAAGTGCAATCGTCTTAAAGCTGTTCTCTTCGACTTCATTGAGTGATAAAACCGACAGATTATTTATCACCCCAGATAACGAACTGTCTACAGAGTTAATAATATCATCAACTTTAACATACTCATTGAAAGTTACATTTCTTGTATCATTATAAAACCAGGTTATTACATTATAAATAATAAAATAACATAAGAATAATTCCCTGTTCAGTTTAACACCTATCTCTTTCTTAAGCTCATCATTAGAATATCCAAATACCCTGTTATTCTCACCTGCAGATGCGAATATAGAGTTCTCATATTCATATAAAGACAGATTCATATTCTTGCAAATAGTATTTGTAATATCATAGACTTCGCTGTTATCCATATATTCATCATATAAAGAAGCCGTTTCCTTAGAATCCCTGCTGATTTCTTCACCTACTATCAGCTTCGACACTATTTCTAACGCCTTAGATAAATTCCTATTTTCCACTTTCTGCTCCATTCCGCAGGCATCTATGCCGGAGGAATCGCGAGCTAAATTCCGAATTTAGCTCTGCGATAAATACTAATTGCGATGCCTGCAACGCAATTAGTTGTGAGAAAAATAATCGCATCAGCATTATTTTTCTCACTGTGCTCCATTTCTGAAATGTACATTTACAATTTCATTTCCCATATTCTCAAGTATTTCATTATCCTCCAGGAAATCTATCCTGAAAGTCAGATATTTATATTTTGCGCCACCACTTTCTTCTGTTATGACTTTCTTCATAAAGCCCTCTAAGAATGTGTCTGGTTTCTCTATTACTTCACTCATATCATATAATGATTTCTGGCACAAATGTGTTACAAACGAATAATAGTCTCCATTCTTAAGTACATTTTTACCAAGTTTTTTAACGAGTTCTTCATTATATTGCATTAAATCAAACTCTTCATTTGCAATCAGCATATCGAATAAAATCATTAAGAATATTCTATGATTTTCAGATATTCTATCATCTTCTATTTCATCATCATATTTGAAATTCTCATCATACTTATTTTCATTAATCTTTTCGCCATCTTCCATTGCTTCCGTTCTCATATTTAACATATTATCAAGCAATGTAAGCGAAAATGTTTTCTTAACATTTAGCTTAAGCAATGGCTTTGTAAACAGATTAAGGTTGTCTGTATTATCACTTTTGATCATATCACTTAGCACTTTTCTAAAATCAAATGATGATTTTAATCTGTTGAACTTCGCCTGAACAACCATTTCATCAGCTTTTGCCTGCAATATGGTGCAGGCATTCAGAAGTTCACTGTGCTTGTTCATTGCCCTGTTTAATTCACTCTCTAAGTGATATATGTCCTCCATTGCCTCGTAGAATTTATTATCTTCCTCGCCTGCCCTTAATGCCTGCTCTATTAATTGTTTATTCTTATCGAATAGCTTCTGCTCTTCATCAAACCACTTTACGGTTGTCTTAATAAAGCTTTCGTATGCCTTGATTCCCTCGAATATATCATAGCTAAGTATTCCTAATATCTCATTTTTCTTAGAAATAAGCCGGCTTACCTCGTTATTTATTCGTGATACCACCTCTGTACCACCCTTAAAATTTCTTGTCGAAATCATCTTAGTAAGCAGGACTTGTGCTATGGTTATATTGCTCTCATCTTTTATCTCCTTGGTATCAAGATAGAATTCTATTGCATCAGAGGTTATATAATACACCACATTATCATCTACTATTTTGTTGTCAAGTATCTTCGTCCTTACTGTCTTACGCTGCTTAGATACCGGATCAAAATATTCATAAGAAAATGGTTTACCATCATTTTTTAATTTGTCAAATATATATGCAATCAGTTCCTTTTCTTCGTCTTCTTCTATCACAAGTTCAAAATCACGTTTCAATACATCTTGCATAAATGTCATATATTCGTTATATGTAACCATTTTCTCTCGAAAATTATTTTCTTCAATAAAAAAGCGCAATACTGCCATCACAATATATCCCATATCAAGTACAGCAAATTTTCCCTCTTTATATTGACTTAGAGAAATATCTGCTAATTTGAAAAATGGGTAATATTTTCTGATATTCAGCATACGCTCATTATGGTCGTAAACTATATCCCTGACTAATGTATATTCCTCGGACATGGTATATTCAACCTTTCTTATTCTTTAGGACATTTGTGTAACTGTTTAGTGTTACAATCCTGTATAGTTCCTTTACTGCAAGCAACTAATTCACCTTTGCAGAAGCAGAAACCATTATTATCTCTAATCTTTTTCTCTACTTCCTTTTGTTCTTCAAGTATACATTTTCTTACCTGTTTAACATTGCAATCCTGAACTCGTCCTTGACTACAATCAACTAATTCACCTTTATAAAAACAAAAGCTTTTTCCTGCCATATTTTCTCCATTCCATCAACGCAAAACGTCGAAAGCTATTCTACATATCTGTTCTTCCTTCTAACGCCTTAAGTAGTGTAACAGAATCTACATATTCTAAATCTCCACCTACCGGAACACCACTAGCTATTCTGGTGACCTTAATACCTGTTGGCTTGATTAATTTGCTGATATATACTGCGGTTGTCTCTCCCTCTAGACTAGAGTTTGTAGCTATAATAACCTCGTCTATATCACCTCTTAACCTTTCCATCAATTCTTTTAACTTAATATCATTGGGTCCGATTCCAAGCATTGGAGATATGGCACCATGAAGTACATGATATACTCCATTATACTGTCCTGTTTTCTCATATGCCGCTAAATCCCTGGTATTCTCTACAACCATAATTGTCTTATGATCTCGTTTCTGACTCTTGCATATAGGGCATAGTTCATCATCAGTAAGTGTGTAACATTCTTTACAATATCTTACATTGTTCTTAGCCGAGGTTATCGCATCAGTTAATGCCTTAACCTGTTCCTGTGGCATATTGATTATATGAAAAGCAAGACGTCCGGCGGATTTTGCACCTATCCCCGGAAGTCTCGAAAATTCTTCTATTAACTTAGATATATGACTACTGTAATAATCCATCTTTAGTCCCCATTCCTACACATTAATTGTGTATTAGGTTTTATTTAATTTTGATTAGGATATCATTCAGTTCTTAGAATGGAAAGCCTCCGCCTAATCCACCAAGTCCACCTGTAATCTTAGCCATAGACTGTTGTGATAATTCTTCCATCTTTCTAAGTGCTTCATTTGTAGCTGCTACGATTAAATCTTCTAACATCTCGATGTCATCAGGATCAACAACCTCTTCTGCTAACTTAACCTTAACAACTTCTTTCTTACCTGAAACAGTGACTTCTACAGCACCGCCTCCGGCAGTTGCAGTAACTTCCTTCTCTTCTAATTCCTTAGTGGTTTCTTCCATCTGTCTCTGCATTTTCTGTGCCTGTTTCATAAGATTGTTCATATTTCCCGGCATTCCTCCTGGAAAGCCTCCACCTCTTTTTGCCATGACTTAAAAGTCCTCCTCTTCTTCATTTTCATCATTTACTTCTTCAACATTGAAATTAATACTGTCTATATCAAGACTCATATATGACGTTTCATAATTCTCTTTAGAATTTAAGCATCTGAGTTCCACAGGTACTTCTTTACCTATAGCTCTGGCTATCTCATCTTTAATAAGTTTAATATTATCAGGCCTGTTATCCTGTTCCCAGTCAATTGAGGAATCATATACAATGCACAAAACTGAATTCTCATCGATACTCAGTCTGTTCTTTCTTATACCTACTCCTAAATGTCCTGTTATATTTCTTGTAATACTCTGCCAGTTGTCTGCCACCTTTTTTATCTCTTCAGGTATAGCCATCTCTAACTTCTTAACTACTTTATCAGATTCATTTGAATTTTCATTTATATTTGCCTCTGGTCTGCTAGACATATTATCTATTAGTATACCATTTTCCAGTTTTTTTTCAATATTATAAACTCTGTTTTTAAGCGACTCGTAATCTACTTCCATCGCCGGCTGCATAAGTTTTATTATGCCTATCTCTATTAACACACGTTTCTGTGAGGAATATTTTATCTGATTAGTAAGTTCAGAAAGTATTCTTATATAACGCATTATGGTATCCACATCCAGCATACCTGCTTCTTCCTTTAATGCTTCTAATCTCTCACTCGACATATCGATTATCTCGTCTGCATCATCAGAAGTCTTTAATAAAAGCATATTTCTTAAATACCATGTAAAATCTACTACAAATTGTGATAAATCTCGTCCATAGCTAATCATTTCTTCAAGTAACTTCATGCATTCCACAGTATTTTCACTGATAACGGCTCTTAACATATTACTGAATACATCTGTATCCACCGCACCTAATATATCAAGTGTCTTATCATATGTCAGTGCCTCGCCTATACTAAATGCTTCACACTGGTCTAAGAGACTTAGCGCATCTCTAAGTGAACCATCGGCAGTTTTCGCAATAAAGCGGAGGGCTTTGTCCTCGACCTCCATATGCTCAATATCTGCAAGCTCTTTTAATCTGT
This sequence comes from Bovifimicola ammoniilytica, assembly GCF_025567085.1. Taxonomy (NCBI): domain Bacteria; kingdom Bacillati; phylum Bacillota; class Clostridia; order Eubacteriales; genus Bovifimicola; species Bovifimicola ammoniilytica. The sequence goes on from NZ_JAOQJN010000008.1 coordinate 25,938, forward strand.
CTTTGATTACATCTACGGAAATATGTTTAAAATCATATCTCTGACATCTCGAAAGTATGGTTATCGGTATCTTATGCGCTTCTGTAGTAGCTAATATAAATATAACATATTCAGGTGGTTCCTCTAATGTTTTTAACAACGCATTAAACGCACTTGTTGATAACATATGAACCTCATCTACTATATATACCTTATATCTTCCCTCTGTCGGACGATACTGTACTTCGTCCACAATCTGTCTGATATTCTCAACACCATTATTCGATGCCGCATCCATTTCGATAACATTCATAGAGATTCCAGCACTGATTGCCTTACATGTAGGACATTCATTACATGGATTACCATTTACAGGGTGTTCACAATTCACTGCCTTGGCAAATATTTTAGCAACAGTAGTCTTACCTGTTCCTCTTGTTCCACAGAATAAATATGCATGTCCTATTCTTCCCGATACAATCTGATTACTTAATGTTGTTGTAATATGCTCCTGACCTTTAACATCATTATAGTTATCTGGTCTGAATTTTCTATATAAAGCTGTATAAGACATTTTTAATTAATCTCCAAAACTAATTCCTATTAATTTAGCCTCTTTGATAACAGACGAATCAGGATTAACACCTTTTAATCTGCCTGCCACTTCTTCAAGAGGTACTTTGATGATTTCACCATCGTGCATTCCAACCATATATCCATATTCTTTATTAAGGATAAGTCTGGCTGCTGCCGCACCGAATCTTGTAGAAAGAACTCTGTCATATGGACAAGGACTACCACCTCTCTGTGTGTGTCCCGGAATTGTAACTCTTATCTCATGACCTGTTTTCGCCTGAATCTGCGCTCCTAATTCATATGAAATAGATGGATATGGCGAATTAGCTTTCTTCTCTTTAAGTTTCTTCTTAGAAAGCTTAGCATCTTCTTTAGATATCGCACCCTCTGCCACTGCAAGAATTGAAAATCTCTTGCCCTCTTTTGTTCTCTTGTCAATAGCTTCAACTACTTTGTCTATATCATATGGTATCTCAGGTAAAAGGATAATATCCGCACCGCCTGCAATTCCTGCGTGTAATGTAAGCCAGCCGACTTTATGTCCCATTACTTCCACGATAAATACACGACCATGTGATGCTGCTGTTGTGTGTATACAATCTATTGCATTAGTAGCGATGTTAACCGCACTCTGAAAACCAAATGTTATATCTGTACCATAAATATCATTATCAATTGTCTTAGGAAGTGTAACTACGTTTAATCCCTCTTCACGAAGCAGGTTAGCTGTCTTATGTGTTCCATTACCTCCAAGAATAACAAGACATTCTATCTTAAGCTTCTTATAAGTATCTTTCATGGCTTTAACTTTATCAAGTCCGTTGGCATCAGGTTCTCTCATTAACTTAAATGGCTGTCTCGATGTTCCGATAATTGTTCCACCCTCTGTTAATATTCCTGAGAAATCTTTAGGCTCTAATTTTCTGTAATTACAATACATCAGTCCCTTATAACCCTCTAAGAAACCAATTATCTCTACATCTTTCATATTCTCATAAAGTGCCTTTGCAACACCTCGCATAGAGGCATTAAGACTCTGACAGTCTCCTCCACTTGTAAGCATTCCTATTCTCATTTACGATACCACCTTTCTTATGTCTGCATTTTGTCTGTATTTCAAACTCATATAATAATATTTTACTTAAATTAGCCGATTAATTCAACTGTTTTATTAAAAATAAAGAATGTCGCTTGCGACATTCTCCGCCTGCGGCGGATTGCGATAGCAACATTTTCTGCTCCGCCGCAGTGCGATCCTCGCGGAGCGTTTTTTCTTACCAGGACAATTTCAACGAAATTTCCTAGTAAGAAAAAAAGGTATTTCTTTTCGCTAAGAAATACCTTTGATTACTCTATTATATGTATTTTATATAATCATTACACTGGCTTTACTTTACTGATACATTAAGGAATAAATGTATGCCACAAGCGGACAAACCACTAATTATATATTCTTATTAATCATTTTCTCCCACTTCGTTGTAAAGTAGAATACTATCGACATAACCGTTGCAATTGTCCATCCGATTGGCCATGAAGTCCAGATTCCCGTTGTTCCAAGTGCTGTCTTAGAAAGTACCTCTGCAAGTACAACACGTAATGTAAGGTCTGTAAATGTCGCTATCATAAATTTCTTCATAAGTCCTGCGCCACGAAGTATTCCATCTGCCACTAATTTAGCAGCTACCACGAAGTAGAATGGTGCAACAATATGTAAGAACATAACACCTACGTCCATTGCTTTTCCTGTAGGGCTGTCTAAGAAAATATAGATTAAATATTTTCCAAAGAACATATATACTATCACGATAGGAATACAAAGCATCCATACGAGCTGTAACCCTGCTTTGAAGCCCTGTCTGATTCTGTCGAATTTCTTAGCACCTAAATTCTGTGCCGTATAGTTAGACACACCATTTCCAAGGGTTGTCATTGAAGTAATAACCATATTATTTAACTTAATGGCTGCGGAATATCCCGCCATTACAGATGCTCCGAAACTGTTGATTACGCTTTGTATAATTATATTTCCAAGCGATATAAAGCTCTGCTGTAAAATACTTGGAACTGCAACGATTGCTATATGTCCAAGTAAGGTCCATGAGAATTTGTCAACTTTTCCCTGTGTCTCTATCTTTGCAAATCTTTTAAATACAACTACTATCGCAAGAATACAGCTTATGCCCTGACATAAGAATGTTGCCCATGCAACACCTGCTACTCCCATATGAAAAGCTGCTACGAATAAAATATCCACAGCTATATTCGAAACTGATGAACATGCCAAAAAGATAAATGGAGTTTTTGAATCACCTAATGCCGAGAAAATTCCCGTTGCCACATTATAATAGAACACAAATGGCAAGCCCATTATATATATATCAAGATATAATTTTGAATCAGCCATAATATGTAATGGTGTATTTATAAGTCCCAAAAGGCTTTCGCTAAATAACATTCCTATTGTCATTAATACCACACACAGAACGCCGCTGGCAATAAGTGTAGTATAAACTGCTGTCTTTAATTCCTTATATTTCTTAGCACCAAATAACTGCGATACAATTACCGAACAACCAATATTGCAGCCAAATGCAAATGCAATAAATATTAATGTTATTTCATAACTATTACCTACTGCTGCCAATGCATCATTACTAATAAATTTACCTGCTACAAAACTATCTGCAATATTATATAACTGTTGAAAAATGATACTTCCAAATAGCGGCAGGCAAAACATCCATAATACTTTATTGGGTTTACCTACTGTCAAATCTTTATTCATGACTTTTCCACTCCAATCATACTTTTTCAGGCATTTTTACCTATATATCCAGACTGGCTATATTGCCTGCATAAGGTTTGTTGATAAAATTACCACAAGCGCTAAATTCACCCAAAAAGCCAGTTAAGTCGCAAGATATTATAATTCAATTTTTATTATATAAATAATCTTTTTTTGATATGCCTTATATATGATTTTGATATGTCACGTATAACTTATAAAATTAATTTTACAACAATGTTTCAAATTAATAATGCATTTTTAATAATTTTCTTTCACAATACCAGCAACCATTAAGTCTACAATATTTCCATTTAATGATGCATTTTCAGGTCATCTTTCAGAATACGTTCCATATTAGCCGCTTCTTCTTTAATATTATGTAAATCTGAACGTATGGCTGCTTTTTCTTCCTTAAGTTCAGGATTCTCAACTATCTCTTCTTTAATAAACATAAACATAAAACTTATAAGAAGAATTGCACACGATATCCAGATAGTTCTCATACCCAATTCAGAAATCAATAACCCTCCTAAGCCTGCACCAAAGGCAAACATAAATATTATTCCAAGATAACAAAATGCTTTCTTAAGTATCCTTTTATCATGAGTTCTTTCATATGCACAAAATGATTCCATTTCGCTTCTCATATTTCCTATACACATTGTGCTTGCAAATGCATATCCGTTTACTTTCCTGAACGCCTGCACTTGCATCGCGCATGCAAACGATACCATTGCATTAGCGAGCATATTCCATTTTTCCGGCAGGAAACCCACTATAAACAGAAGAAAAATTTCTGCGATAAGTACCAGTTGTCTCCAGTGAATCTTCTGAAGAAGCCTGTATTTCTGTCGTATACATTCTGCCACAGCAACCCCCAGAGCAAAGAAAATAACAGGAATAAAATAATGTATCGATAATTTTAAGTTTCCTGCTATTATATTCTGACTAAACAACACAATATTTCCGGTCTGTGCATTTGCGAATACTTTCCCTCTCGAAATATAAGTATAGGCGTCCTGCAGACCGCCTGACACTGACAAAAAAGCTGCTATTAAAAACGATTCTGACATTTGACCATGAATTTTATGTTTCATAAAGATTACCTCCTTGCATTACGTTTTTAATACTTTTTCCTTATCCTGAAAACAATTTCAGGCATTTTATATGCTCTGCATTACACTTTTAATACTTTTTCCCTTGTCAACGGGTCAATAAGTTCTAACAAAGCCATAATTACCGCCATTCGAATGTATTTACCATTCTGTACCTGCTCGAAATATGCGGCACGTTTATCATTATCTACGTCGATTGATATTTCATCAACCCTTGGCAACGGATGTAATACCGGCATATCAGATTTAGCTAATTCAAGCATTTTTGCATTTAACATATATATTCCTTTTAAACGGATATATTCGTCTTCGTTAAAAAAACGCTCTTTTTGTACTCTTGTCATATAAAGTACATCTAAATCCGGTAATACCTTTTCTAAACTCCTTACCTCTTTATAAAATATATGATTAGGTTCTAACGTATCTTCTTTAAGATAAGTCGGAATACTTAACTCTTCCGGTGATATAAAGTAAAATTTATTATCAGGATAACGTACTAAACTATTTACAAGTGAATGAACAGTTCTTCCAAATTTCAAATCACCACAGAAGCCTATCGTAAGATTATCTAATCTTCCCTTACGTTCACGAATTGTCAGCAAATCTATTAAAGTCTGTGTCGGATGACTATGACCGCCATCGCCAGCATTAACAACAGGAACTTTTGCAAACATTGATGCTCTTAATGGTGCTCCCTCTTTTGGATGGCGCATTGCAATAATATCTGCATAACAGCTTACAACTCTTGCAGTATCTGCTATCGTTTCGCCCTTCGTTGCACTCGACTGCTCTGCTCCTGCAAAGCCTAATGTCTTGCCGCCAAGACTTAACATAGCTGCTTCAAAGGAAAGCCTTGTTCTTGTACTTGGTTCATAAAACAATGTAGCTAATTTCTTTCCGTCTGCAATATGCATATATGCAGACTGATTGTCCTTAATTCGTTTTGCCAAATCTAATATTTCTTTAGTTTCCTCCAACGTAAAATCTAAAGGGTCAATCAAATGCCTCATAGTTTTTCTCCTTTTCCTTGTACTTTACACTAAAAAATATTATACTATGGATATAGATATATGTAAAAGGTATTATTGATATATGTATAATCATTTTTTGATATATATAACTATAGTAGTTCCTATATTATAATATTGATAATTTTTTAGTTGTATATTTTATAGTTTACAACTTCATCTAAGCATCTATATATTAACTTCATATGGACATATATAGACTTCATCTAAGACATCTATATAAAAAGACGAAAGGATAAATTATATGTATATAAGTTACGATTATTACAGAATTTTTTATTATGTAGCAAGATATGGCAGCATTTCCAAAGCCGCCAGCGTACTAATGAACAACCAGCCTAATCTTACACGAACAATTAAGAATCTTGAGGGCGAACTTGGTTGTCCACTTTTTTCACGTACTAACAGAGGTGTAAAACTCACTCCTGAAGGAAAACGTCTATACGAGCATATTAAAATAGCATTTGAACAAATTGAAGCCGGAGAAGCAGAGATTGTTGACAGTAAAAGTCTGCAAAATGGTTCAGTATATATTTCCGCAAGTGAGGTAGCATTGCATTGCTGCCTGCTTCCAATATTCAAAAAATATCGTGCGCTCTATCCTAATATCCGTCTGCACGTAAGCAATCATTCAACTCCTCAGGCTATCGAGGCATTAAAAGAGGGGCTTGTAGATTTCGCAATCGTATCAACACCAACTGTTAAATCTACTAATTTAGAAGAGATTACTGTCAAAAAATTTCAGGAAGTATTAATTTCAAGCAACGCATATAAAGAACTTAAGAACAAAATAGTTTCCCTTGCTGATTTAACAGATTATCCTCTTATATCTCTAAGTTCACAGACTAAAACATTTGATTTCTATTCAAAATTATATGAGGGATATGGGCTTGCATATGTACCTGATATCGAAGCCGCAACTGCTGACCAGATACTTCCAATGGTCCGCTCAGACCTAGGCCTTGGCTTTGTTCCTGAAGATTTCATTAAAGGTGTAAATGATATCTTCACTGTTAAAACAACCGAAAAAATACCAATGCGTGAGATTTGTCTCATCAAGAGAAAAGGACAACTGCTAAGTATGGCAGCTAAAGAATTTGAGAAAATGATGCTCGAACCAATATAACAAAAATAAATAGGTGTAAAATAGTATGAAAAATAATGCCGATGCTGCATATACTTGTGATATTGCTACAGTCGGCTCTTATATACTTTACTTATATTATATATTATTAAATCCGTGCGTTTTGCTTTGTATACAGATCATAAGCGTTACCTCTATAGTTAACTCAGTCCAGGCTACCTTACGGCACACAGAAGGTTTTACTTAGTGCTGCTTCATTCCTGACCTGACACGATTCATAAATTCCTGTTGCGTAAGACCTAAACGTCATCGCCACTTGTAAAGGGCAGCCCTACAAGATATATCCGCGGCAAAACATCACCCCTGCTAGAGCGGATTGCAGGTACAGGGCACCGCTAACTCCCCGGCTGCACGGAAACTTTATGACTATTTAGTGCTTTTAAAGTATATCTGATATTAATTGTATTGTCAAATAAATATTTTATGAAATTAATTTTTCATCATATGCCTTTATTATCATCATACTTTTATCATATTACTTACCTTTTTATTTAATCTCCTAAACGTCTTAACTATTTTATGCCTAATCATTATTAAGTCTATGCAATCTGCATATTTTTATTATCACAGCTATTACCAGAAACATAAGACTTCCACCTGTATCTATGCACACATCTCTTATGCTTGGTCCTCTATCTGGTACAAACCTCTGGTGAAATTCATCAGATGCCGCCACAATTATACAGAATATAACTATCCACCACAGACATTTTACGTATCTTTTCTGTAATAATATCTTCTTCCATTTATCAAATGTATCCGCTAACTCTAATACTAATATTGCCAATATTCCATATTCCGTAAAATGTGCGCATTTTCTAATGATTGTATGTAATGTATCTAATTTGATAATTTGCCTTACCAAATTAACCTTATAAATCTGCCTTGTTATTCTAAGACTTAATCCTGCTGATTCTTCACCTGTTTTAGCAGACATCCCGAATATGAACACAAGCCAGATTAGAATACATATTATGAAGATTAATCTTTTGAGATATTTTGTTAAATTCATAACTAATTTCCTCTTTACACTTTTGTTAGTTGCATAATTGGTTTTTGATTTTATGTATGTTGATTATTTGTGCTTTTTGAATTTCTTAACCTCTTCTAACATTAGTAAATATGTATTTAACATACTACGATTATATAACCTATGTTTTCTTATGGCATCCTGTATACATAATAACCTCCACCATTTCCGTGATATCGTATAGTATAAAACTCCCTGATCTTTTATGTATTTCTCATTATAGCCATTATTCCAGCTAGATTCTCGTTCATTTGTCAACGTAGCAATATATTCAGGTACAGCTACTATTTTTAATCCATTTTTTAAACAAGCCGATAGAAACAAGGTGTCCTCACCATGACATCTTTCCGTTCCTCCTCCAAAACACTGATTGAAATATATACCATATTTTTTTACGCTAGACAATCTAACGGCTATTCTTGCTGTTCCATATCTAAGATAATTAAAATACCCTACTCTCTTTTTCTTAGTTATTATACTACGAGTTGTATTTTTTTCTCTAAGATTAAAAACAATAATATCTGCACTGGGATTATCATTAAATGCTTTTTCAACAATATCTTTATAATTATCCTCATATATCATATCATCATCTGCAAAAAGACATATATCTGCATTTGCACGCATAAGTGAATTATTTCTGTTAAGTCCCACTCCGCGTTCCGCAAAGTTCAAATATACTATATGCATATTATCAATCTCAAATTCATCAACTGAATTTTTACCACATTGATTTCCTATAAGTGCATCTGTTTTAATATTCATTTTTTTTATTAATGAATGATCTGATTGATTAGTAGTTGCAACCAATACTTGAACTTTCATACAGTACTCCTTTTTATAAATTATTTTTCAAATTCGTTTCTCATATTTTTTCTTTTTTATTATGCCATAGAACATATTTCCACAGGCATACCATAAAGCAATTGGTACTGACTTTCCATCACATACACGAAATAAATCATAATGACTTTTTATCTTCCTTATCAGTTTGTCATGAGATATTGATTTTTTTCTGATTCTATATTCCGCTAAACTTTCATTTAACAGATAACAATTAGCTTTTTTACATAATTGTAAAAGAATTGCATAGTCATTATTCTTTTTTATGTCTTTAATCTGAATTAATCCCATTGTCTTCGCACTATACATAAATGTCAGGCATCCCGGATATCCATAATTATACATTTTCCTTTTAGTCACAATCCTTGGTCCTGATACATAAATATTTAGTGGTTCGGAACACTCATCAATCTTCATATAATTATGATATGAAAATACCAGATTATTCTTTTGCATAAATTCAATCTGATGCTCTAATTTTTCATGTTTCCATAGGTCATCAGAATCAAGAAATGCTATCCATTCTCCTCTGGCCTCTCTTAATGCTCTGTTTCTTGTAAGAGCCGCACCAATATTTCTTGTATTTTTAAAATATCTGATTCTCTTATCATTAAATAAATCTACTATTTTATCAGTATTATCATTTGAGCAATCATCTACTATAATTAATTCCCAGTTTGTATACGTCTGGTTTATTACTGATTGTATTGATTCCTTAATAAATTTACCAGTATTCCACGACGGCATAATAATTGATACTAATCCATCTACCATAATATTTTACCCCAATACCGTTAATACGGTTTTAAACATAGTTATCAGTTCTCTAAATAAATCAAATTTCTTAATGCTTTCCAGATTATATTTCATCTTTTCCGGCAAAATCTTTTCTATATAAACTTTATCAACATCACTTACATTATCAAGCATTTTTGCCTCATCTCTGTAACGTATACTTGCCTCAGATGTTAAACCTGCTGGAAGTAATAATGTTGCCATCATTTCCGGTGTATAATGTTTTACATAATGTACGCTTTCAGGACGAACTCCCACAAATGTCATATCTCCTGCTAAAATATTGAAGAGTTGGGGTATTTCGTCTAACCTGTATTTACGCAGTTTTTTCCCAATTTTTGTTATTCTGCTATCGTCTGACACAGTAACCTGTGTACCAATTTTATCTGCATTTGCTACCATTGTACGAAATTTATATATTCTAAATTTCCTGCCATATCTTGTGATTCTTTCCTGACGATAAAATATTCCTCCTTTAGAATCAGTTATGATAAGTATAGCAATAATCACCATAATCGGAAACAAAATTCCAATCATGATAACAGATACCACGATATCAAAAAGCCTTTTTAATATCAGACTTAATTTTTTCTTTCTTAATATTTCATAATATGGTCTTACAGCTTCTGTCTGCATATATTCTGGCAATTCATTCCATTTTCGTAACATCCTGACCTCCCATTCTCTGACTTATATTTTTATACAATATATTCTCTGACTATTCTTATATATTGATTAATAACATAATCAATCTCTTCGTCTGTAAGTCTGGTATGAAGTGGCAATGTTATTTCATTCTCAAATCTTCTATATGCATTAGGATAATCTTTAATATCAAAACCAAGCTGCTTATAAGCAGTCAGCATTGGCAATGGTTTATAATGAACATTACATGCTACTCCTGCCTCTGCCATTTTAATAATAATTTCATTTCTCATATCTTGTGTAATATCAGGAATTCTTGTTATATACAAATGTCCTGACGATGTATATTCATTAGTATAATGCTTCAACACTTCAATTCCAACAGGTATAAATGCATTATCATATTTTCTTATAATTTTCTGTCTCCTTGCAAGTAAACCTTTGTAACGCTTCATCTGTGCTAAGCCAATTCCTGCTGCTACATCTGTCATATTACATTTATACCATGGACCAATAATATCATATTCCCATGCTCCAAGCTGCGTTTTAGCAAATGCATCTTTTGATTGCCCATGTAATGATAATAGCTGATATTGATGGTATATTTTCTCACTATCTATACCATTTATTTCCCGCCAGGTCACAGCACCACCCTCAGCGGTAGTAAGATTCTTAACTGCATGAAAACTAAAATTCGTAAAATCAGCAATACTTCCAACCATTTTATCTTGCCATACCGCACCTAAAGCATGTGCAGCATCTGCCATAACTATAACTCTTCCAAATGCTTTTTGAAGTTCATTTTCAGGTTGAAATAATTCTTTTTTACTTTCTACAATTTCATATATTCTGTTATAATCGCAAGGTATTCCTCCAATATCTACCGGAATAATTACCTTTGTTCTCTCTGTAATTGCCTCAGCTAATTTATCATAATCCATTTCCAGTGAGTCTTCCTGTGTATCAATTAACACAAGTTTTGCTCCTACATGGCAGACTACCGATGCACTCGCAGTATATGTATATGCGCTTGTAATTACTTCATCACCGTCTTTTATACCTAACAGTCTCAATGTCATTTCTGCACATGACGTCTGCGAATTCAGACAGACTGCACGATTAACACCACATAAACTAGCTACTTCTCTTTCTAATTCTTTTGTCCTTGGACCTGTTGTAATCCAGCCTGATTTTAACGCCTCAGTAACCTGAATAATTTCTTCTTCAGTAATATCAGGTGGTGAAAACGGAATTTTCATACTAATCCTCATTTCTGAGCGACTTATTGCGAAGAGACGATGAGAAATTCACACAAGCGATTTCTCATCTGCCATAAAAACTATTTACTTTCGCTCCTAAGCAAATAGCTGTGTGAAAAATAATTGCATCAGCATTATTTTTCATACTAGCCTCCATTTCTTTACTATCTTATATTTTATTTTCTGATATTTCATTCAAGGCTATATTATTTACTTCTTCCGGGCTTCTAAATGTAGATACTGTCTTTCTCAATGCTTCCCTTGCCTTAGAATCATCTCCCGAATCACAGGCTTCTTTTAGAATCATAAGCCGGCTTCTAATTTCTTCTTCACTTAAAGCTGTATCTCTTTCTATAAAAATCAAACTGTTTGGAGTTCTGTCTAATGTCTCAGTTTTTACTAACAATTCTTCGTATAACTTTTCTCCCGGTCTAAGTCCTGTCTCTACTATCTCTATTCCCTTAACACCTGATAATCTAATCATATTTTCTGCCAAATCATAGATTTTGACCGGTTTTCCCATATCCAGGACAAAAAGTTCACCATTATCTGCCATAGCACCGCTTTGAAGTACCAATTGTGATGCTTCCGGAATAGTCATAAAATACCTTATTATTCGCTTATCTGTTATCGTTACAGGACCACCATTTGCTATCTGCTTTTTGAATAATGGAATAACTGAACCGGCACTGCCTAGTACATTTCCAAATCGTGTTGCACTATATTTGACTTTTCCATATGTACTTGCACTTTGCACTATCATTTCACACATTCTCTTAGTTGCCCCCATAACATTAGTGGGGTTAACAGCCTTGTCCGTTGATACCATCATAAAGCGTTCAGCACCATATTTCTCACAGAGATCTGCAACTATCTTTGTTCCAAAAACATTATTTTCAATAGCTTCTATGCAGTTATGTTCCATAAGTGGTACATGCTTATGTGCTGCTGCATTAATTACTATCTGTGGATGGTACATTTCAAATACTCTTTCCATTGCCCTTATATTTGTAATCGATGCAATTTCAACCTGAATATTCAATTTACCTTCATATGCTATCATTAATTCCTGTTGGATATCATATGCACCATTTTCATAAATATCCAGAATTATCATCTGTTTTGGATTCATTTTTGCTAACTGTCTGCACAACTCTGAGCCAATAGAACCTCCGCCTCCGGTAATTAAGACAACCTTATTTCTATAGTACTCATTTGTATGTTCATCAGCTACTACCAATGGTTTTCTGAACAACAAATCTTCCGCATCAAATTCTCTTAAATGTCTCTTAACTCCTGCTGTATAAACTGTCGGATAATCATAGACCTTAACTTTATATCCTGCCTGTTTATAATATTCATATAATTCTTTCTTCTTATCTGCCTCAAGTGATGGAATTGCAAGTACAATTTCCTGAACCTCATATTCACCTAATTTTCTAAATGTTGCCTCTTCAACAGACCACACCGGAATACCATGTATCTCACGTCCAATTTTCTCTTCACTGATATCTATAAAACATCTTGGAATATATGCTGATTCTTCACTGTTAATAAGCTCTTCTGCAAAGCCTACTCCCACACGTCCTGCTCCAATAATAGCTATTTTTATTCTTTGGACTTCTTTATCAGTAACAGCCTTTATCCCAGAAAACATATACAGAATTTCAGACAGAATCTTTCCCTTTACTGTTTCCTGATTACCGCATTTATAAGCATATCTGTACATCATTCGCAATGCCAATGCGCCCAGGAGATTAATACAACTTAAACTGAGTGTTCTTGCAAATGTAATCTGTTGTATAGGCAGATTGAACGCCATTGTTAAATAAATTATAAATGCAATTCCATCTGCAAAAAGCAGACGGATATAACACTGAATACCTCCATATCTCCATATCTGTCCATATACATTACCCAATAGCCTTATTAAAAATATTATGCTTACTGATAAAACAGCCTGCTGAATCATTCCAATAATTGAAAGTTTATCGTCCCCCTCATAAAGTACCAGCAGTAAAATTGCTGCTACCAGATATACAAGCAAGTCATATAAAACTAACAACCATTTAATATGATGTTTTTTATATCTTTTCACTTCGATATGTACCTCACTACTTACATTTTCTTTATGATATCAGTTAATAAATATTTGAATAACATATTCTTAACGTATCTTTATCTTATCATTACTCATAAATATTTTATTTGCATATTTAATATACTTCCTCAATTCTCCTCTGTACGTTTTGTCAGCAATTGAACGTAGAATAAACACAGAAGTATTCTGTAAATACACATAAATTCTTTCGAATATATTTATTTTAACATAATATCGTAAATAATAAAATGCACTTATATACAAATAAAGACTTTGAAAGCCTTTTCCTCTCTTTGATGTTGACTTTCCGTTGTAATGAGTTACACTAGCTTCCGGAATATAACAGACTTTTTTATGCATTTTCTGCAGCTTATATGCAATTATCCATTCTTCACAATACAGAAATACGTTTTCATCAAAATATCCAATCCTCTTAAATATTTTAGAATCTATCATAAAACAGCAGCCACTAAGCATTCCATAAAATTCAAATTTGTCTTTCGTATATGGATATTCTGTAGCAAATCTGTTACTCTTATTTCTTAAATAATACAACGGCTTCTTAGAACACATATATAGCATAAAATCATATGTTTTTCTTAATAATTGAGTTTCATTTCCATTATAGTCATGAACTGATGGTCCTGTCACTGCAACATCTTTAGAAATATTTTCGCTCATTAATTTTAATGCATTGTTATTAAATATAACATCACTGTTAACAATACATATTCTATCATATTTTTCTGTATCTAATTGCTTGCATATGTAATTATTTCCTGCAGAGTAACCTTCATTTTTCTTAGTTTTAAATACCATTACTTTATGATTTTTCTCATATTTATCCGCAAGAAATTCATATGAACCATCTTTTGAATCATTGTCTACAATAAAAACCTCATATTCAATATCTTGTGTATGTGCAATAATTGACTCTACACATTTTATAGTTTCTTCTTTAGTTTTATAATTTAAAACTATTACCGCCACCATTGTATTCTTTCACCTTTTCCTTAATAATTTTAATATTTTTTGTATCTTTTATTTATTCTATTAATACAATTTATTGCAGTTGTAATCCCCTTTTCTTTGCATACCCTGCTAAATGTACAAAATTCATAAATTTCCTTTTGAGGATATATTATATCATTTTCATTAATGCATTTTATTTTTTTGAAATTTGGTAATACTTCCGCGTTTTTTATTCCTATTCTCATATTCATACCTTTCTAATACTAACTTCTTTTCTATCTATTCCCATAATCTCCGTTAAATAATTATATTCCGCTTCAACATAATGTTTTCTCTTACTCCAAATTATTTCATATATAAAATAATAATATTTAGATGGGCATTTTAGTAATAGCCAAAAGAACTTAATAAGTCCGCCTTTTCCACTAATCTCTTTAAGTTTCTTTGATTTCATTACAACTTTATTATCCAAATAATTCTTATATAATATTTCATATAGTTTTTCCCTGTCTTTGTCTATTAACAGTTCCCACTTTCTGTTCTTAGATGTAGATATTCCACCTCCGTATTCATACCACACAACATTTTTATTCATATGATATATGTTATGATTATCTGCTGCTGCAATATATGTCATAAAATCTTCTGCGTATATTACTCTACCATCTAACATATGTAGCAATCTGTACATATACTCTTTTTCATATACAATTCCTGCACCCACAATTCCATTCCAACATAGTAATATACTTGTCTGGACTTTTGACAGATTATATGGTTGTTTATCAAACACCTTTATATTATATGGCTTTGTATTACTATATTGTAATATCTGTTTATCTTTATAGCTAAACGGAACTACATTCCCAAAAGCAATTTTGGCAGCTCTCTTATTTACATAATCAAATATCTCTCTCAATATGTGATTATTATACAGAAAATCGCCCGGAGATATCACCTTAATATATTTTCCTGATGCATTACTTACACCATTCAATATATTAATTACAGTCCCTCTATTCTCTTCTAATTTTACAAGTCTGTAATTATAAAATTTCTTCTCTGTAAAATATTTCTCTATATTTTCGAAACAATCTTTAGTCGAACCATCATCGCATATAACTATCTCAAATTCTATATCTTTCTGATTAATTATAGAATTTAATGTATAAATAACTTTTTGTATATCCGGGTTAAATTGAGCTACTAATACAGTAATATCCATTTTCATAATTCCTCGTGTTCCATATAACTAATTAGTTTATTACTTCTATGCATCAAATCTATTTAACATATCTATCACATATTCTATCTGTTTTTCGCTTATTCCATAATACATAGGAATACTAAGTATTGTATCACTTATACGCTCAGATATTTCGTATGTTTCTTTACTGATTTCTGAATTTCTATATGCTTCCTGTTTATGTATAGGTATTGGATAATGCTTTACTGTTCCAATTCCATTTTCATTAAGATATTTCTCTAATTCATCTCGTTTTTCGCATCGAATTGCAAAAATATGATAAATATGCTTATATTCATCATTTGATTTTAATGGCATTATTATCTTATCGTTATTAATTCCATCTAAATATTTTTGTGCCACATTTCTTCTAAACTGATTCCATTTATCTAAATACTTTAACTTAACTGATAAAAAACCTGCCTGCAATTCATCTAACCTGCTATTATTACCAAGATAAATGTGGTGATATTTATAATCTGAACCATAATTACCAATAGCCCTGCATTTATCAGCTAATTCTTTATTATTGGTAACTATACAGCCACCATCTCCTAATGCTCCAAGATTCTTTCCCGGATAAAAGCTAAATGCTGCAGCCATCGACATATTTCCAGCTTTCACACCTTTATATGTTGCTCCATGAGCCTGTGCTGCATCTTCTATTATATATAATCCATATTTCCGTCCAATAGCACATATCTTGTCCATATCAGCCATTCTTCCCTGTAAATGAACAGCAATGATTGCCTTGGTCTTTTTTGTTATCTTCTCTTCTATTAAATTACAATCAATATTATATGTTGTAATATCAGGCTCAACCATAACAACATCGGCTCCTGCATAAGTAACCGCTAAAGCTGTAGCAATATAGGTATTTGATGGAATTATTACTTCATCTCCTTTACCTATTCCTAATGCCTTTAATATAATATATATAGAGTCTAATCCTGTTCCTGTTCCAACACAATATTGCGTTCCACAATATTCACTGAAGTCATGCTCAAATTTTTTACAATAATTTCCATTAATAAATATATTTTTACTGTATATATCATTGAATACTTCTTTCATCTCATCTTCTATCTCATTGTGCATAGGTTCAAAAGATACAAATGGCACTTTCATGTTTGTCACCTCTTATTTATAAATTCAAGAAATTCATCATAATCTCTTATATAGTCATTATTATCGTACAATTCAGATGCCAAAACAAGTAAAACCGCATCTGGTGAGAAATCATACATCTCCCTCCAAATATCATTAGCTATGTACAATCCCTCATATGGCTTCTCCAGAGGGATAATCTTTTTCTCTGAACCGTTATCTAATAGTACCTTACAACTTCCATGTATACATACTAAAATCTGCTCAAGTGATTTGTGAGCATGAAATCCTCTATGCACACCCTCTAATGTATCATACATATAATATACTCGTTTTATTCTGAACGGTATATCCTTAAACTCCTCTAATGCCACTAATTGTCCCCTGTCATCACCATGTGGCTGAAAAACATATTTTACAACTTGCATTTTTCCTCCTTTCTAGGCATTCTTTTTCATAAGCCTTCTCCATATATATTTAAATTCATCTGTCCTTCCAAAACATATCAAAAATATTACGTTAAATCCAACAATACATATAATCATTTTTATTATAAAATATAATATTGAATCTGAAAATAGGTTACATACATTTTCTAGTGCAATATAACCTACCAATGTTATAACTACCCATGTAAAATATTTTTTAAAATATTCTATGCAGGAGGATGCAAATATAAACTTATATACCAGATATGGAACTCTCCACCATGAGGTTAATAAATTGCTTATAATTGTTCCAAGTATTACACCTGATATCCCTATTTTTTTTGCCAGAATTATTGATATAATTAAATTTAATACAGACTCTATTATTGTTCTTGCTTTATCTTTTACAAACAAACCATTACTATTTATAAATGACGAATTTATTATATTACTTAGAGTTATGTTTAAACTAATTGTAATTAATACTATTACTTTTTTAGACAAAAGTAAACTAGTATCCTGCCATATTGAATATATAAATGGATTAATTAACACACATACACATCCGGTACATAAACTATTTATCCACATATTTATAAATTGCAAATTGTTATATAAGTTACGTTTTTCATTATTATTAGCATTAATGCTATAATTTCCAATAGACGATGTTATGTTCCCCAATAGTGCATTAACAATATTATTTAGCATCGTTGTTATCATCAGGTAATTTGAATATATTCCTACTGCAATTATTCCTACATATTTTGATAAAACAAGATTATCTGTCGCCGTTAATATTACATAACCTATTCTGTGACACATCAATGCTTTTGAATCATTAACTATTTTTTTTATACTATCCCTGTCTAATTTATCCTTATTATCAAACACATCTTTATATTTTTTATATGTATACCGACTTAATATATAATTAGACGCAACAGTGATTATTATATTTATAATTAATGTAGCTATATATTCTTTTGTAATTAATAAGACTATTATCATCAATCCATACTGTACTATATTTGCAATTGAATCTGCAATAGCCTTTACATACCCTCTTTGGTCTGCTTCTAACAATGACTGTTTATATACAAAAATATAGCTTAACACATTCTGGAATACAAATAGTACATAAACAATATATATATTTACATCTTTAGGAACTTCTGACATATCTTTAATCAGAAAATTCAAAAATGGCATAATAAGTATTCCAATAAAAAATAATGATATCGCAACAACATTATAAAATTTTTTATAGAAATTCATCAACTCTGCAACTCTGTTTTCATCATTATTTTTTATTGGTTCATATAAATAATATATGATTACACTTCCTATTCCCAAATCAGCTAACGAAAAAACTACTGTTATATTAGAAAAAAGTCCTGTAATACCTAAATATTCTTTTGAAAGAACCATTACAAAAATTATTCTGTATGCAAATGCCATTATAGCTTTAATAATCTGATTGATTAAAAAACTTAATGAAATCAGCTTTACATTCTTCATTCTTGGTTGATTATTAAAATTCATTTATGTTTTCTATCTACTAAATAATTCAGGATATGTTTCATATAAAAAATCTTCCACACAAAGATATTTCTTTACTCTCTCAAAATTATCAAGTATTGCTTCCTTTCTGTCTTCGTAATCTGCTTTATTGCATTTATCAATTATATTATCTATATTCTCTAAATCTTTTTCTTTAATAATAATAATACCATCTTTATTAAAAAATTTATCTATTTTTTCTGCTCCTAAGTATATTGGAATCGTCATTGATGCAAAACAATTTAATAATTTCTCTGTAAAATAAAATTCATTTATATTATTTTCAATAGCAAAACTATATCTGTAATTTGTTAACGATTCTGCTATTTTTATATTTTTACCACCATCAAAAGTTCCAAAAACATCACCTTTTCCCGTATTTTTCAAATATCTTGCAATTTCCATTCTTACTTTATGCAAATGACACATATTCTTATCCGATGACACAATTGAAATATTCCTGTCTTTTTTTAAATATAATTTTTCATCTAATTGTCCACCACCATGTTTGGTTCCATAATAAACTCCTGCTGCCGGTACATATATTGCATTGCTATAATTATTTAATATCTTAGCTGAATGAGTAAATATTTTATCAAATTCATTACTTAATCCCGGATTTCTGTCAAAAATTTCGTAGTCTCCCGGAAAAATAGCCTCAGATTCTATTAAATATGCATATTTTTTTTGCGGATTTCCTTTAGTCTCAGTTATATAATTATGACTATAAACATGTATTGGTAATCTGAATGAATATCGGTCCCAGAATAAATGTAAAGGCATTCTTCCATAAGTGAAACTATACGGATATGTCCAAGACTGATTATCTCTTAAATACCATACATTCATTTGCTCACCATTAGCATTATATAATTCAGGTTCTTCTATATTAGTGAAACCACTATATTTTTCATTTTCCTTATTTTTCTTTTTAATATGCATATCATTTATGCATTTTCTTATATAACTTCTCATTACGTCTTACCTCTCTCTTATTCAATGCATAACGTATAACTGGCCTGCATAATGGTATTCTTATAAAATCTATTACTATTTTCTCCATTATGGATATTTCTAATAATTTTTTATTTTTATATATGTCACTCAAAAGTATTTTTATATCTTTATCAGTACCATTTGTCCTTATAGCCTGTTTGAGCAATTGATAGCTTTGCCATGCTGAGCGTTTTCTTATTATTTTCTCATATTCCGGATATTTTTCACAAATCATTTCAATCATTTTATTATGTGCATCTACTGAACTTGCTTTTCCTATCTTATATGTATGGCTAACACTACTTTCCCTCTTTCTATAATGATACATTTTTTTTCTTATCTGACCAAGTCTTTCCGTAGCCATAATACAGTCTATCGTAACACACATATCCTCAGCTACCATCAATTCACAATTAAAACGCAATTTCTTCTTCAGTCTTTCTAAATTAAACACTTTGTTACATACAGATGCACACATCATATTATTGGTATCATCTGTTATACACATTTTAATAGCTTCTTTTTGTTTAATATATTCACACTTATCTGAATATTCATCATCCCCTATATCATTTCCGTAAAATCCATAAGCTACTATATCTAAATCTTCCTCAATAATAATTTTCATTACTATAGCATATGTATTACTATCTATATAATCATCCCCGTCTACAAAGCTTATATATTTTCCTCTAGCCATTGCGACTCCACAATTTCTTGCAATACTTACGCCTTCGTTTTCTTTATGTAGTACAATTACATTCTTATAATGCTCTTTATAATAATCACATTTCAAGCCACTTCCATCTGTTGAGCCATCATCTATAAGTATTATTTCTATATTATTATCATATGACTGTTCTATAATAGACTTAACACATTTCTCAATATATTCAGATACATTATACACAGGAACAACGACTGATAAAATAATATTATCCAAAGTTTCTCTCCATTTCATTTTTGTCTTTTTTATTCTGGATTATCCTCTTATAAACATTTATATATTTATTATTTATATTTTCCATATCAAATTTTTCTACTGCATATTCTGTTATTTTTTTAGAATCAAATCTATAGAAATTATCTATCATATATTTTATTCCATCTGAAAGTGCAGTCACATCATTCTTTTCAACTATAATAGCGGCATCTTTATCCACAAGAGAATCAGCCCCTCCAGATTTAGTAACAACCAAAGGCTTGCCTAACATCATACTTTCCTCAACAAAAACTCCTGCCGATTCGGTCAGGCTGGCTGAAATGGCGAAATCCATACTTTTTATTATTTTGTATGTTTCCTCTTTAGATAACTGTCCATAAAATTTACAATTGTCTTGTATTCCCAGTTCATATGCCATTTGCTCGTATTTTTTCTTATAAATTCCATCTCCAACTATATGTAAATATATATTTTTGCCATTCTCTAATACTTTCTTTAATGCCGGCAATAATATATGATACCCCTTTACATATTCATTATAAAAAGCTGCTACTATGACCGCATTAACAGAACTATCTTTTCTTACATCTAGTGGTATAACATCTTTTCTTATATTTATCCCATTATACATTACCTGAAATTTGCAATCAGGAAATACTTCCCTCAATTTGTTTGTTAAATAATCTGACACACAGAAATTTGCCTTTGATTTTCTATAAACATTATGTATTATTCTCTTACTCCTGCTATTATTAATATCGGTTAATTCAAGTGGACAATGTTCTGTAATTACAACCGGTATATTAAATAACCTTCCTAATGCAATTGCATATTTTCCGGCACTGCCCGCTACATGCGCATGTATTATATCAGGTTTAAATTCCTTATTTATTCTCTTGAAGGCAAGGAAAATGTCTGTAAGACGCTGAATTTTGTATTTCAATCCTTCTTTAAACCTTGTACGGTATATTCTTACTCCGCTATCAATTTCACACGAACATCTCTCTTTCTGCTCTATATCAAATGGCCAGAAAAGCGCTACATTACATTTTTCTTTCATATTCATAATCTGCTCATAATGAAATATACCTGCACTAATTTCTTTATTTAATCCGGTATACCACGAAACCATCATAAGTACATTCATAATATTATAGCTCCTTTATACAGAATAACTACTTTCTACATATGCTTTATAAAATATCTTAACTTCTACCGCTTTAAATCTCCAGCCCATTATACCAATTATCAAATCCTACATTTTCCCATGGCATAGCTCTGTCAAAATGATATCTCCATGGATAGGCATTTTCACCAGTTACTTTATTCTTAATATTTCTAATATCTCCAATTACTTTTGCCGGATTTCCTGCTACAACTGTATATTCTTCTACATTTTTTATAACAATAGCACCTGCTGCAATCATTGAGTCCCTTTCTACTTTAATTCCCGGTAACAATAAAGCACCTGCTGCAATTATAGCAAAAGTCCCTACCGTAACTCCAAGAAAATCCTGTGATGGCGGAGTTGGATCATTAGTAAAGGTAACATTAGGAAATACCCACACATAGCTACTTATTTTCGTATATTGACCCATAAATACTTTACTATGCACTCTTACATAACTACCAATTTCACAATGATCCTGAATGTCTGACAATGTTCCTATACTTACATTATCACCTATGGTACTCTTTTCCCTGATTGTAGCATGATGCCCTGTCTGAAAATTATTACCTATATTATTATCATTATAGATAACTGTATAACTCCTTATTAGTGCGTTGTCACCTATGTTCAGTGTATGATTTAGATTGCTGAAATCATTATAAAAATCCATCAAATGCTCACCAAGTATACAACCTGCCTCAACTTTTGAATTTTGTCCTATTCTTGTTCCATCACGAATTATTACATTAGAATCTATATAGGAATTATCCCCTATATATACATTATCTTCTATTATACAATTATGTCCTATTCTGACATTTTTTCCTATTCGGGCATCAGATGAAATAATACAATTTTTTCCAATCATACAACCAGGTTCCAACTCCACACCTCCATTTCCCTAAAACTCAATCTCTTTCAAATATCTTGCTAACGCATCCTGCCATGTTGGTAAGGGCTCGAATCCATTTTCTACAAGTTTACTCTTATCTAAGCGACTGTTAAATGGTCTTGCTGCCTTTGATACACCATATTCTGCTGTAGTTACAGGAACGACCTTAGTTGTGTAACCTGCCTGTTTATAGATTTCGCAAGTAAAATCATACCATGAAATATATCCGCCCTCGTTTGTTGCATGATAGTATCCATATTTGTCTGTCTGAATCATATCTACTAAAAGTCTTGCAAGGTCATATGTGTATGTTGGTGTACCTACCTGGTCATTTACTACTGTTACTGTATCGTGAGTCTTTCCAACATTTAACATAGTCTTGATGAAGTTCTTGCCATTTACGCCAAATACCCATGCAATTCTTACGATAAAATATTTGTCAAGTGTTTCACTTACAGCTAATTCACCCTCTAATTTTGTCTGTCCATATACATTAAGAGGCTTATAATCCTTACAATCAGGCTGCCATGGTGTTTCGCCCTGACCATTAAATACATAATCGGTGCTGATATACATCATCTTTATATCAAGTTCTTTACATACATCTGCGATGTTCTTAGTTCCACCTGCATTAATTTTACGGCAGATTTCTTCATTATCTTCTGCGGCATCAACTGCTGTGTATGCGGCACAATGAATTACACCATCAACCTTTGATTCTGTAATAACTTTCTTTACTGCTGCTGCATCTGTGATATCCATTTCTTCAATGTCTACACCAACTGCTTCAATATTATTCTTCTTTAATTCGTTAACAACGTCAAATCCTAACTGACCTTTTACACCTGTTACTAAAATTCTCATTTTAATCTCCATTCTGAAGCGCTGCTTTTAGTTTTTATTTTTAGATTTTCCAGAATATCAGGGGTATATTTTTTTCTATAAATTTCCTAAATTGTTAAAAATATCAATTCACCCTTTTTATCTTATATATTATATATAATCATTAAATTCTTAATACTATCAATTATCTGTCACGCTTCCCTTCAGATAACCATATACCTGTACTAAGATGTCAGAATCAATAAGTATTCTGCTCCTGGCATTATATTAATATATTATTAATATATATCAAAATACCTATAATAATCAATACACTCTTACTTGTATAACACTATTCTAATCAGCCCTGACCATAACACGTATACTTTTAATTCCAAGTGCAATGGCCGCTAATACATTATATTCTCCACTGTATATAGATACTTTTTCATCATCAAGTGTCTTTTTGTCTATAACCACAGGTTCATCAAAATCTTTATTCTTCACTAAGTACGCTATCTTCTCTCTTATTCTGTCCTGATCAGGCTTTGCAATATTTAGTTTGATTTCATCTATATCTATTACAGGCTGAATTGTGTAATCTCTGATAATTTCGTAAACCCACTGATCCCTGCTTTTAACATTAGCCATTCTTACATAAGCACTTTCAACGCCAAGCATTACAAGAGCATTATATCCAACAATACCAGATACAACCGCATATTTTCCATATCCCAAAGGTCGTACCACAATCGTATTTCTATGATAGTTCATAAATTTCATTTCTCTATCCTTATCATCGCCTATGTCTTTAATCCGTTTATCAAGTGAATCCAGAATACTTTTATCAAGATTCTTGTGAATTTCCTCCACAACTTCTATATCACTCATATGAATCTTTATGAGTTTCTTATTCTTTCTCTTCCACGCATTTGTGTATGTTTTAAAAAATCTCATCTTTTTCCTCCACATTGTATTGTTATAAATTATTGTTATTAAACACCGGTTCACTAATTCTATTCCGGTATATTATATAATAAATTTCCAAACGATTAAAAACTTACTGCACATATTCCTATCATTTGCAAATACACCTAATTCACATAATTAATGTTACTACGCACAAATAACAGATTAAAAAATCATAGATAGATGATTTTTCAATCTGGCTTAATAATTACTTTCTTTTTATCACTTTCAAATTTCGCAATTCCAATTCTATTTATATCTTCAATATCTGTTAATTTAAGTGTATATATCATTTTAACGAACTTTCACATATTTTTCAATATCATATTCTATTTTATTTATACTTTTTCTTTATTGTATTTCTTTATTGCATTTTTTCCAGGTCCTTTTCATCTTTTTTACGTTTTCGCAGATTTTTAAAAAAATCTGATAACATTTCACTACATTCCTCCTGTAAAATCCCCGACTCAATTTCCACCTGGTGATTAAATTCTTTGACCTGTAACAAATTAATAACCGAACCTGCACTTCCTGCCTTAGGATTCATACTTCCGATATATACCTTTTTTATTCTCGATTGTACAATAGCGCCTGCACACATCTGGCAAGGTTCAAGCGTGACATACATTTCACAGTCATCTAACCTCCAGTCTCCGAGCCTCTTACTCGCCTTCTTTATAGCATTCAATTCCGCATGTGACAATGTATTTTTATCAATGTTACGCCTGTTGTATCCCCTTGCAATTATTTTGCCATGATATACAATCACACAGCCTATAGGCACTTCATCTATATTTTCTGCCTTTTTCGCCTGTTTAATTGCCGCCTTCATATATCGTTCTTCTGTCGTCATTATTAATCCTCACTTACTCGTTAACTTTATCTATTATAAATATCCATTTTCCGGATATGTATTTATGTTAGCTACTTACTCATTAACTCTATCTGTTATCTTTTTATTCTTTTCTATATTACCCGAATAAAGAATGTCGCCTGTGACATTCTCCGCCTGCGGCGGGTTGCTATAGCAATATTTTCTGCTCCACCACAGTGCGCTCCTCGCGGAGCGTTTTTTACTTACCAGGACAATTTCAACGAAATTTCCTGGTAAGTAAAAATATCAAAATTGCTTTTAACTGACCAATTAATTATTAGCATTCCATTACTTTTTGTTACAATATCCTTCGATATATTACAATAATGTAAAATTTTTGTATTAATCTATTATATTGCTTGCATATTTTATTATAATATTTTTTAATATATTTAGCTAGTAAATAAACAATAATATCAGCATATATTCTACATATATCAACATCTATTAACATATATTGCATTTATATTATTCTATTTACTATATGTTTCTTTACTTAACAATCAAAATATTAAGGCGGGTATGAATATGCGTAGGTCAAAAACTTCTATAAGGTTAATATTAATTCTTCTGACAATAACAATTTTTTCAGCATTATCGATAACGTTGTATAGTCATTTATGTGTAAAATCAGACCGGAGTGTCAAAACAGATGCTGCGGGCACTGATATTTCTAATTCCACTATATCAGATGGTTCTGATAACTCTGATAGTCCTGATAGCCCTAAACAGGTATCTACATCTCCGGAATGTAAAACTTTATTTAAAATAAATGGTCTCCATAATGGCGATGTTAAATTCTATGATAACAAATATATTGTCGGCAATGATAACGGAACTCTTGGTATCTTTGATTTTAACGGACAAAGAATTTGTAAATATGATGACATTAAATTAAACTGGCTGAGTGTTGAAAACACTGATAACGTTATTATATATGCAAATTCTAATAAGGAAGTCGGAATACTTAAGCTTGATGATTCACTAAATATCATCTTCCATGAAATTATAATGAGAAATGATAAAATGGCTATAGATCCTACAATTCTAAAAATTAATGATACATACTTTATTACCATTACAACCATCACTGGCACGATAAATAATTCAAACCCAGATAAAGATAATGGCATCTATTCCGTCGACTTATACAAATCAAAAGATTTACTCAACTGGACATATATGGATACAATTATTAAAGATAACCACAACATAGAAGACCTTGTAGCTATGAGTGTCAATGGTACTTATTATATATTCTTTGAGCGTGAAGTTGTCGATAAAGGCAATTCCTCATTAGAGGTTATTTTCTCCAATAATAATGGTATTAAATGGAGTTCTCCAAAACTTCTTTGTAAGGCTGAATCCGACAACGAATTAGGCAATCTTATCTTCTATAAGAACAAATTTATTCTTTATTACAGCAGTGACTACCTTAATAAAGGAACTTCCTATGAAGGTGCTTCAATTTTTGTAAAATCTTTTGATAAAAACCTTGAAAATGCATCTTCCCCTAAAGTATATAAGGAATTTTCAAGTACATTGCTATTTGATGTTCTCAAATCAGATGATTCCTTATACATCGTTTATAACGAACATTATATGACACAGTCGAATATGGTTCTGGCACAAATTTCACTATATTAAATATGATATATCATCCTTTAATACAAATATTAATAATCATAATTTACAATCGGACTTCCGATATACACATATGTTATATTCTCCTGTTCATTATACGAAAATGCTACATTTATATTTATCTTCTCACTGCCTATCGCAACATAATCCTGTAGTATTTTCGTATATCCATATACATTCATATGTTCATCATTTTGTCCATTAAATATTTCTTTTGCCCGAAAGCTCCTGAGTATTCCTTTTGCAATTTTATTCTCCTGCTCTTTGTCAATTTTACCATATATTTTCCCTTTTATAACCATATAAAGGTTTCGCGAACTAATATTTGCAGTCATTTCTTCATCTTTATTTATATTCTCGTCAATATTGGATTCTATATTTTCTCTCCTCGTTTCACTGCCATTTTTATCGTTATTATCTGATACATTTTCTACATTGGAATTGTTGTTGTTTTTCTTACTATTATCTACCAAATTTTCTCCGCTGACTTTACTGTTATTTTCTTCTCTGCATATTTCTTTCATAGTCTTTTCTATAAGATTTTTATAATAATATCCACTTTCTAACGAACCTTTTATATTTAATGATACCGATAAATAATTTCTTTGTGCTATAACATTCTGGCTTTCCTGATATTCTGTTGTAATAAGCTCAAGTTCAAGTTCTGAACTTTTACCCTCTTTCTTCATTACCGCTACACTTCCTGCATCAGTTCTATATTTATCATAATAATATTCTGAATTTACACCTAATCTTTCTGCTATCTTATCTATTAATTCAAGACTTCCCGACTCTCCATAATATTTTTCTCCCAGATAATAATAACCCTCTATTTCGCAATCGGCTTTGTGGATATTACTGTTCTTAAAAACTTTTTCTAATGAATTTTCAGCAATAACATTGGCACTTACCAACTTCTCCGGTGCTAACTTACCATAAGCAAACTGTACTAATAATACAGTAATTCCTATTCCTAATAAATATATAATTTTTTTCATCAAAAAACTCCCTTACTTAAATACTTTATAAAAGTATCGTCAATAAAGGGAGTTTTTAATCAATTAATTAAATTGTATAAACGAAATACCACAAACAAGGTATACTTTGTATTATCTGTATTTTCACTCTACAAGTCTTTAATTTATTTTAAAGCTTCAATTCTCGCAAGCGAACGTCTGAGAGCTGCTTCAGCACGATCTATATTAACGCCTTCGCCGCCTTCTTTTATACGTCTTTCTGCTCTGATTCTAGCTTCTTCAGCTCGGTTGGCATCAATTTCATCCGGCCACTCTGCTACTTCTGCCATTACAGTTATTTTATCTTGCAATATTTCCACAAATCCTGCGTGTACTACAGCTTTCTTAGGTTCATCATTATCATTTTCATATATTTTGACAATACCCGGTGCAAGTATACATGTAAGTGGTATATGGTTTTTGTATACACCAATATTACCTTCACTTGTATTCATTTCCACAAACCAGGCTTTACCCTCGTAAAACTGTCTGTCTGGCGTAATAATCTCTAGTTCAAAAAATTTTTCTTCCATAGATTCTATTCCTTTCTCTTACTGAAGGATTACTTCTGCGCTCTTGCAACTACATCATCGATGCTTCCTGCATTTAAGAAGTAACTTTCCGGAATATCATCATGTTTGCCCTCAAGAATTTCTTTGAAACTTCTGATAGTTTCGCTAAGTGGTACATATTTACCCTCTACACCTGTAAACTGTACTGCGACGTTAAATGGCTGTGAAAGGAATTTTTGAACCTTTCTTGCTCTGGCAACTACAAGCTTATCTTCTTCTGATAATTCATCCATACCAAGAATTGCAATAATATCCTGTAACTCTTTGTATTTCTGAAGAATTTCCTGTACACCTCTGGCTACTTTATAATGTTCTTCACCTACAACCTTTGGATCAAGTATTCTCGATGTTGACTCAAGAGGGTCTACAGCAGGATAAATACCTAATTCTACGATGGAACGAGATAATACTGTTGTAGCATCCAAATGTGCAAATGTTGTAGCAGGTGCTGGATCAGTTAAGTCATCTGCCGGTACATAAACTGCCTGAACAGAAGTGATAGAACCATTCTTTGTAGATGTGATTCTCTCTTGTAAAGCACCCATTTCTGTCTGAAGTGTTGGCTGATAACCAACGGCTGAAGGCATACGTCCAAGTAAAGCCGAAACCTCTGAACCCGCCTGAGTGAAACGGAAAATGTTATCAATGAATAATAACACATCTTTACCACCCTGGTCTCTAAAGTATTCTGCCATAGTAAGACCTGTAAGACCTACTCTCATTCTTGCTCCAGGTGGCTCGTTCATCTGACCGAATACCATCGTCGTCTTGTTGATAACGCCTGATTCCTTCATTTCATAATATAGGTCATTACCCTCTCTTGTTCTTTCACCAACACCGGTAAATACTGAGTATCCACCATGTTCTGTTGCAATATTTCTGATTAATTCCTGAATTAATACAGTTTTACCAACACCTGCACCACCGAACAGACCGATTTTACCACCCTTCTGATATGGGCAAAGTAAATCGACAACCTTGATACCTGTCTCAAGTATCTCTGTTTCTGTTGACTGCTCTGCAAATGCCGGTGCTTTTCTATGGATTGGAAGATATTCCACACCCTCAGGTGCATCAATATTATCTATAGGATTACCAAGTACATTGAACATTCTTCCCAATGTATTCTCACCTACAGGAACTGATATTGGTGCGCCTGTAGCAACGGCTTCCATTCCTCTGACAAGTCCATCAGTTGAACCCATAGCGATACATCTTACTGTATCATCACCAAGATGCTGTGCTACTTCCACAACAAGTCTTCCATTATTAGTCTCTATGTTAATAGCATCATATATTTCCGGAAGATTACCGGCACTAAATTTGATATCAAGTACAGCACCGATAATTTGAGTGATTTTACCTATGCATTCTTTACCTGCATTATTCTCTGCCATTCTCTCACTCCTTACTTCATTTTTATTCAGGTTCCTGTAAACAACCATAAACAATATTTTTATATTGCTTATCGTAAATTTTACAATGACCTGTTATTTTTATTATATTAACTGATGGCTTCTGCACCAGCTATAATTTCTGTTAATTCCTGTGTAATCGAACTCTGTCTTGCTCTGTTATACATTAACGATAAATCTGCAATAATATCATCTGCGTTACTTGTTGCAGAATCCATTGCAGCCATTCTTGCACCATTTTCACTGGCTACAGCCTCGATTAGCGCACCATAAATCAAACTACTTACATACTTTGGTATAATCATATCAAGAGCTTCTTCATCATTTGGCTCATAATTCATCAAAGTAAGCTTGTCCTCTTTAGGAACATCTGCTTCCTCTGCTGAAACAGGCAGAACCTTAAGCATTGTAGGTATATGGCTTACTGTATTCTTAAATGTAGTATACGCAATGTATACCTCTCCGAATTCACCATTCTCAAATGCTTCTAATACCTTTTCGCCAATTTCCATAGCATCTCTGTACATTGGCTCATTTACCACTTCTGAGAAGTCATCTTTAATTTCATAACCGCTTCTTACAAGATTCTCTCTGCCTTTTTTACCTATTACATAAGTTACTACCTTGTCTGCTGAAAAATCTTCATTCTTAGTAAGTAGCTTTGTAACATTACTGTTATATCCTCCGGCAAGGCCTCTGTTAGCCGTTATAACTATAACTGCTTTCTTCTTGCTCACACCTGCACGTAAATATTTATGGTTAATATTTCCTGAACGTGCAAGCATAGAAGTTACACTTTCATACATATGATTAAAGTATGGTTTTGCTTTTTCTGCGCGAACTCTTGCTTTCTGCAATTTTACAGTGGCAACCAGCTTCATGGCTTTAGTAATCTGTTCAGTACTCTGAATACTTGTTTTACGTCTTTGAATATCTCTCATTGACGCCATGATTTACACCACCTTTCCTAAGGTATGGCATCTATTTTGCTGCCTTACACTCTGTAATTGCCTTAACAAGTTTCTCTTCAATCTCTGCCGATAATTCTTTTGTCTCCTTAATACTCTCAGGTATCTCAGGATATTTTGTGCTGATATATTCGAATAATTCCTTTTCGAAATCAAGAATTTCATTTACAGGAATATCCAATAAATATTTCTTAGTTGCAGCATATATAATAATTACCTGATATTCAACAGGCATTGTATTATACTGATCCTGCTTTAACATCTCTTTAATTCTTTCACCCTGTGCTAACTTCTCTTTAGTATCAGCATCAAGTTCTGAACCAAACTGTGAAAATGCTGCTAACTCTCTATACTGTGCTAACTCCACACGAATAGGCGCAGCTAATTTCTTAATAGCTTTAATCTGTGCAGCACCACCAACTCGTGATACCGAAAGACCTGCATTTACGGCCGGTCTGAAACCTGCATTAAACATCTCTGTTTCAAGGTAAATCTGTCCATCTGTTATCGAAATAACATTTGTAGGAATATATGCCGATACGTCACCTGCCTGAGTCTCGATAATAGGAAGTGCTGTTAACGAGCCTCCTCCTAATTCATCTGAAAGTCTGGCTGCACGTTCAAGTAGTCTTGAATGTAAGTAGAATACATCACCAGGATATGCCTCACGGCCTGGTGGTCTACGAAGTAATAACGAGAGTGTACGATATGCTGTAGCATGTTTGCTCAAGTCATCATATACTACTAACACATCCTCTCCATTTTCCATCCACTCCTCACCAATTGCACAACCTGAATAAGGTGCAATATACTGTAATGGAGCAAGGTCACTTGCTGTAGATACGACAATTGTTGTATATGCCATTGCACCATATTCTTCTAATGTTTTAACAATTGATGCTACTGTTGATGCTTTCTGTCCGATAGCAACATATATACATTTAACATTCTGGTCTTTCTGATTAATGATTGTATCAATCGCAATCGCTGTTTTACCAGTCTGACGGTCACCAATGATAAGCTCACGCTGTCCTCTTCCGATAGGAACCATCGCATCAATAGCTTTAATACCCGTCTGAAGTGGTGTGTCAACAGATTTTCTTGAAATAACACCAGATGCTACTCTTTCAATCTGTCTGTACTTATCTGTATGGATTGGTCCTTTACCATCTATTGGTTGTCCAAGCGCATTAACAACACGGCCTAACATTGCATCACCAACCGGTACTTCTACAACTCGGCCTGTTGATTTAACAGTATCGCCTTCATTTATGTTCTTCTGATTGCCAAGTAATACGGCACCTACGTTATCTTCTTCAAGATTCAATACCATACCATATACTTCACCTGGAAATTCAAGAAGTTCACCCTGCATAGCCTTTTCAAGACCATGTATACGAGCAATTCCGTCAGCTACCTGGATTACTGTACCGATGTTAGAAACATCAAGTTCAGCGGAATATTTTTGTATCTGCTCTTTAATAACAGAACTGATTTCTTCCGGTTTTAAATTCATGGAGCTAACCCACCTTCTTTCTAGCATAATATATTACCTTTAACTATCATAAATATGACTCTTCACACTTTATATAATTAAATAATTATTACACTGTATTTTTCAATAAAATATATTTAATATTATATTTAACTTTTAATTTAATTAGACAAGCTGGATCTTATATAAATCCTTTGATAACTCATTAAGTTTTAACTTTATGCTGTTATCCACTACCCTGTCACCAATTCTGATAATTATGCCACCGATAATATCCTTATCTACCACATAATTCATCTCAAATGATTCATACTTAGTCGTTGCAAGTAACTTATCCTCAACCTTCTTCTTCTGGTCTTCAGTCATCTCTACTGCCGTAGTTACATATGCAACACCAATTTTCATATATTCTTTAACTAAAGCGATAAAATAATCAAGAATTTCAAGAATACTGTTTTGTCTTTCTTTCTTAATTACAAGAACTAAAAAGCCAACCATATCCTTTGATACCCGGTCTGTAAATATGTTTTCGATTACAGATATCTTCTCTTCCTTATCTATCTTAGGGTGATTCAGTAGTTTTATAAGCTCACTGTTAGTAAGAAACACTTCCCTGATTACCTTAGATTCTTCAAATAACGAATCTAATCTATCTTCTTCGAGAGCCAGTTCAAACAATGCATCACCGTATGTCTTAGATACTAGCTTAGCCATGTTTCCTCACCTATCTCTTTCAATGTTTCCTCAATGAGTGTATCCTGTGTCTTTTCGTCCACAGATACTGCTACTACCTTGCCTGCCATAAGAGTTGCAACAGAAATGATTTCTTTCTTAATGTCATCAGCAGCTTTCTGTTTTTCTAACTCTGCTTCTTTCTTAGCATGAGCAATAATTCTTGCCGCTTCTTCCTTAGCTTCATTCACTATTCTCTCTTCACTCTTAAGAGCTTTTCTTCTGGCTTCACTCAAAATAGTTTCTGCATCTTTTTCAATATTCTTAATCTTTTCGTCATACTCTCTCTTAGACTCTTCGGCTGACTTCCTATCAGCTTCAGCCTGTTCTCTCTCTCCTGAGATTCTGTCCTGACGTTTCTTAAGAAGTTCTCTTACAGGATTAAATAAGAAATATGATAATGCCGTAAAAAGTACGAGCATTGTTACTGCAAGTACGAAACAGTCAAATATCGTCTGTGAATCTAATCCAAATAGTCTTTCACCAAACAAGGTTTCGCCTCCTTTCTGAGAATTATTACATTTTTAAAATTATTATTAATTCCAAATCGGCTTAACCTTATTTGAAAGGCTTAACAAACATTAATATGATTGCAACAACGAATCCGTAAAGACCAGTTGTTTCTGCAACTGCCTGTCCCAAAAGCATAGTAGATGTAATATCTGATTTAGCTCCTGGATTACGACCAACTGCTGCGGCTGCCTGTCCTGCTGCATATCCCTGTCCAACACCAGGTCCAATACCTGCTATCATTGCAATTCCTGCACCTACGGCTGACATTGCATTAATAAAATCCTGTCCTGTAACTTGATTCATAAATTTCCTCCTATCTGTCTGTCATGCAGACTCTTAAATCTTTTTAGTTTTAGTCGGCTATTTTGTCATTAATATATACCATAGTCAGCATACTTATTACATATGCCTGTATACAGCCAGAGAAAATATCAAAATAGATGTGTAGTATCGCTGGCCAGCCAAATGTATATGGCTTAAGCAAACCATAAATCAGTCCCATAAGAACTGTTCCTGACATTACGTTTCCGAACAAACGAACTGAAAGCGATAAAGGCACCGCTATTTCACCGATTAAGTTAATCGGGAATAAAATCGGATTCGGTTTAAACAAATCTGTAAAGTGTTTAGATTTGTTTTTCTTAATACCATTGTAATGGATTAAAACAAACGTAATAAGACCTAACGGTAATGTAATACCATAATCGGCAGTAGGTGGTCTAAGTCCAACCAGACCTGATATATTGCATAAAAGTACAAATAAGAACAATGTACCAATGTAATTAACAAAACGTTTAGCATTTGTTCCCATGACACCCTTAACCATATTATCTATGGTTTCAACTATCATTTCTGCAATATTCTGAAGTGTTCCTGGCGTATCACTTGCCTCTGCAGCTTTAATCTTACGATTAACCACAATTGCAAATACAATTAATATCAAGGCTATGATGACCAGACAAATATGTGTACTGGTTATATATACAGTAGAGCCACCGATTTTAACTTCTTTAAAAAGTTTAATCATAAAACTTCCACTGCTCTCATCGTCAGCACTTGCTGCCAGCAATGTTCCACCGACTCCTGATGGTACCATATTCCCTACGGTACTCAGAATTCCGTTTACCACATTCTCACCTTCCTTTTTCTGTAGATTTTCTAGCTAAAACTTTATGAGTAAGCGGCTGTAAATAAGCCGATACTTTCAATGCCATTACACCAAAAAGTGCTGCCACAATATCACCCACTTGAGTTATACCTATAACAATAAGCGCTATAAAGCATAATATCATCCTTGCGGCTGTCGTCTTTTTGACATGTCTGTCTGCTCCTCTTTCATTAAAACTCATAGCCTGCTCAATGGCTATTGTCATATGGAATGTCATTAATACTGATATAATGACTCCAAGTATGAACCCAATGGAAACATTCAGCTTTCTGTCTGCAAATATTAGAATTAATATCTGCCCTAATATATAGTAAATCACATTACCTATAATCAGTTCAATACCGGTTCTGTTAATGCGAAAACTTCCAATTCTACTTTCAGACACATCAACCTCTGTATTATCATTATCTGTATTCTGTATCTGATTTCTTTTTAGTTTCTTAAGCCTTTTATCTCTGTTCTGTTTCTTATTCATATTCTGTATTTTATCGGTCTTTTTCATTTCTACCGTTGTCTGTGTCTTTGCGTTCTGTAAATTGTCTTCCATCATTCCACTCCCTTAACACATCATTTACCATTTCCTGCTCTTCTTTAACAGACTTTTCTCCCTCTGATTTACCTATGGCTTTCTTAGCAAGATGATATGTATTCCTGCATCCCGCCATAATTCCTAATATAATACCCGGCAACGTAAGTGGTATACTAAATTTCTTTTCTAAATATATACCCAGCGACATTAACATAAATATAGGAACTAACATACTTACCCCTAATTGGGATATTAAGGCAAAATTAGTATAAACATCTTTCTCTAATTTATTCTTCTTTATCAGAATCAAACCTCCATTCATTACAAATCAATGTTGACTTTTCTACCTGTTTTTACATATTTTTGAAACTTAACACCCGCCGAAGATAACATTCTCTTCGAGGCATATACAGATGGTGTATCAGCATATTTATCGCAGTCATATACTAATTCTTTTATTCCTGACTGAATAATTGCTTTTGCGCATTCATTACATGGAAACAAGGTAACATACATCTTAGCACCCTCGAGACTTCCGCCACGATAATTAAGAATTGCATTTAATTCACTATGCGTTGTATAAAGATATTTACTGTCTATCTCTTCACCTGTCTTCCCCCATGGAAATTCATCATCTGAGCAGCCATTCGGGAAACCATTATATCCAATAGATAAAATCTTATTCTCAGGACTGACTATGCATGCACCTACCTGCGTATTCGGGTCTTTCGATCTCATGGAAGCTAAATATGCCACTCCCATAAAATATTCGTCCCAGCTTATATAATCGTCTCTTTTATCACTCATTGTAAACCTCTTCTAACCTGCCATAAATCTTTATTCTATCATTCCAATTCTTCTTATATGTCTCTCATCATTAGAAAATTCTGTATCTAAAAATGTATCAACTATCTTAAGTGCAAGTCCCGGGCCTACTACTCTTCCACCTAATGCCAGAATATTGGCATCATTATGAAGTCTTGTTGCCTCGGCCATAAAGCAGTCAGTACAAAGTGCAGCTCTGATGCCTTTTACCTTATTAGCAGCAATTGATATACCAATTCCTGTTCCACAGATAAGTATTCCCTTTTCGCATTCTCCTGAAGCTACAACATTTGCAACTTTCTTCGCATATACAGGATAATCAACTGATTCTAAGCTATCACAGCCATAGTCTTTGAATTCTATTTTTCTTTCCTGTAAATGCTTAATTATCTCCTGTTTTAATTCATATCCACCATGGTCACAACCTAATGCTATCATAATTCTTCCATTATCGCCTATGCGATTCCTTTCTCTTTATTCATCTTGTTCTATCTTATCTTTTACAATTGTAATCAATTTTTCTAAATACTTAAACTGGCTTCCATATTCTGTCAGTTCTCCACCATATGCTGCCTCAACATCTATTGCCTCTCCTGCAAATTCTCTTATGGAATATACATTAACAGCATTTTCAAACTCATCATATACTTTCTTCTTAAGTAAATCAGTCATTACTAAGACCAGAATATCATCTCCAAAATCATCCATTGTAAGCTGTTCAGACTTTTCATCCTCAATTGATATTCCCTTGCTCTTAGCTATGGCTACAGCTTTTGGATTAACTGGCTCTTCAAATAATACAACTAAACCTCTTGACTCAATCTGTAAATCTTCATTCGTATTTATGTTTCTGTATATAGCTTTTGCTAAAATACTTCTACAGGTTCCCCCGGTACTTACAAAAATTACTTTTTGGTATCTGTTCATAATATCAAACCTTTCATTAATATTATCAGCTATATAACCGTCTCAACCTGATATCCGGCAGCTTTTAGAAGTCTATTCATTATTGCCTGTCCCAATTCTTCGCTTCTAAATGTTTCGCCTAATATATAATCAACCTGTTTGTCATCAAATTCTCTTAAAACTTTGTATAAATTTTTAGAAATACTAAGCTCGTTATTACGGCTTCCTATCGATATTACTTCTCCGTATCTATATCTGTCCTTTGATTCAGCACTGGATATTATACCGACTTTATAACCTTTTTTAATATATGATTCTGCTAATTCGTTTATTCTATCTGCAACTTTATCTATATCACCATCAAACATTGTAAAATCCGCCTTGGGCGCATAGTGCTTATATTTCATTCCCGGAGCTTTAGGTTTCAAATCTGGGCTTACCGGTCCAAGAATAGCTTTATCAATAGTAACTTCTCCGACTACTTCTTCAAGCATCTTCTTATTAATATATCCCGGTCGTAATATCATAGGAATATCACCTGTTACATCAACAATTGTTGACTCAATTCCAATTCCAACCGCTCCACCATCTATAACCATTGATATCTTACCATTCAAATCGTCCATTACGTGCATAGCCGTTGTAGGACTTGGTCTGCCCGAAGTATTTGCACTCGGTGCAGCAATAGGTATATTTGATTCTTCAATAAGTGTAAGTGCTACTTTATGATTTGGCATTCTTATCGCTACTGTATCTAATCCACCTGTTGTTCCATATGGTACAACATCACTTTTATTAAAAATTATAGTTAATGGACCAGGCCAGAATGCTTTCATAAGTTTTCTGGCTGATTCAGGGATTTCTTTAACCAGAGGTAATATCTGTTGTTCATTTGCCACATGTACTATTAACGGATTGTCAGATGGTCTGCCCTTTGCTGCATATATTTTCTTTGATGCCTTCTCATCAAGTGCATCTGCTCCCAATCCGTATACTGTCTCTGTTGGAAATGCCACCATATCTCCAGCATGCAAAATATCTGAGGCTTCTTTAATTACCTCCATATCAATATTATCGACATCAACTTTTCTAAGTATTGTGTTCATTTCTGCCTCCATGCCTGAGCTTAATTCTGTGCTCCATTATACCACTTTTACTTATAAATTAAAACTAAATATTTGATAAATATTCTATTACAGCTTTATTAATTGCAGCCGCTATTTTATCCTGATAGAATTCATCTGCAAGCTCTGTTGCCTCCTCCCAATTAGACAGAAATCCACATTCAACAATTACTGATGTACACTCCGATTTGCGAAGCATATAATAATTATTATTTTCTTTTGCCTTTCGTTTATTCTTACCATCTACATCACTTTTTATTATTTCCTGTAATAATTCTGCAAATTTTTTTCCTTCTTCTGATTTGGAATAATAAAAGACTTGGGCGCCCTTGATATCTTTAGACTCATAACTGTTTTGATGTATACTTATGCAGAGATTTGCATTTGCAGAATTCACTATTTCTATACGCTTTCGCATATCTGCTGACTTCTTGCCTGACACCTCACTCCCCTCATCTCCACACATACTGACATCTTCAATTCTTGTCATAACAACTTTAATATTATTATTTTCGAGATGTTTCTTCAGTTTTAATGCTATTTCTAAATTAATATCTTTCTCAAATTTCCCGGTTATACCTATTTTACCCGGATCATAGCCGCCATGTCCCGCATCTATTACTACTATATGTTCAAATTCTTTCTTATCTGACTTTCCATTTCTCTTCGCTACGGTAATACTTCCGGCATTAACATTTATCATTAACGTTGCGCATGTTATGATAATTAACATTCCATAACCCATCACTTTTTCTAACTTATTCTTTAGCATATACAAATATCCCCTCACCTATCATTCTATAAATATGTATTCACAAAGCTGATTAACAAAGGTATTTATTACCTATAATCTTATGCTTTACAATACTTCACTTAATAAATAATATGCAAGGGGACATTCTATTAATTCGTGTATTTAATTATCGTATTCCATAATTCATTATTCTCAAGACCAATTCGCCATTCGGCAACACCTGCAAGTTCATATGTTCCGATTAGTTTTAATTTCTCTTCAATTGATTTCGCATCTTCCAGCCATATACGGACTGTATTATCTCCTGATGGATATTCACCATAATATTGTCCGACATTATCAACCCATACAGGTGTAATACCATTGTTAGCCAATGTAGTAGCCGCTGTTGTCATATCAACTGATGCACAACTTACAACATTACCTGATGCATCTTCTTCCCATATTCTTGTGTAGAACGGAACTGCAAGTACAACTTTTGTTGATGAAACTTTTGATACCATATTTTCAATACCCTTCGTTACCCACGGAAGTGATGCTACCGAACCTGCTCCGGAGTCAACACCCCAATGTTCGTCATATCCCATCATTACTACGTAGTCAACAGTTTTTCCCTGCTCTTCAATATTATAATAACTGTTTGATGCCTCTGGAACTTTATCATCTACTGACAAAACTATTCCATTTATTCTGCATTTTACAGATAATTCTCTTAAAAACTGAATATAGTCATCTGCATTTTCTTTAGCTATATATTCAAAGTCTACATTAATTCCATCTATTCCATATTCAATAGCTGAAGCAATTAACTGGTTAATTATCTTCTCTCTCTTTGATGTATAGCTAAATATCTGTTTATTATCAGAATCTGCTGACTGGTCATCTACAACAGCCCATACCTCTAATCCAACCATATGTGCTCTTGTTACATAATTAGCATCTGCAAGTGATGTCATATTGCCCTCATTATCTGATAATCTGAACCATGTAGGTGCAATAACATTTAATCCCTTAGCAGGAGTAACTAAATCCATCAACTGATTATTAGATGCCTGTGCTGTAACCATGTGCCATGCCATATTAATAGTAAAATCTTTCTGGATATTAGTGTATTCAGGTTCAACATAATCATTTTGTAATGTCTTTGTTGTCTGTTTTCTTAATGAATCTGTCTTAACATATCCAAAGAAACCATCTTCCGTAATTACCTCCGACCAGGTCTTTCCCTTATCTAATACTACTACTTCTGTTGCAGACTTACAATTGTATAAGATATCCGACTTAATGCTCTTATCAAGTCTTATCTTTGTATCCTTCTTAAGCGTGGATATATTTTCTTCCACTCCCCATTCGTTTGTTATACATACTCTGTTAGGAGAGTCATATAATGTATATTCTATATTCGAATAGTTCTTTACGAAGTCTAATGCAACATATACTTTTGAACCTTCTGCTTTAACAATCGTATATTCTGCCGTCTTCTTAGCTTTAGTAACATAATATTCCTGACTTCCAACACCTGCCTTAACAATATCTGTAGGCGTTGTATAAATGAGAATGTTCTCATTGTTGTCCCAATAAAATCTATTATTAAGTGAATTCTTTACAAATTCATAATCCACATATAATTCTCCATTATCTATAAAAGCTCTGTCTGATACTATCTCATTCTGTAATAAGATGGCAACCTGGTTATCTGCCGCCTTAGTTGCTCCCTCAAAGCTTATCTTATCACCATCCTCGGTATAACCATCATATAATCTATATAATTTGTATATATCTTCTTCAGAAGC
Source organism: Bovifimicola ammoniilytica (assembly GCF_025567085.1). Lineage (NCBI taxonomy): Bacteria > Bacillati > Bacillota > Clostridia > Eubacteriales > Bovifimicola > Bovifimicola ammoniilytica. The sequence goes on from NZ_JAOQJN010000008.1 coordinate 66,681, forward strand.
ATGCTTCTTAGAAGGTGTTCTTTTATCTATTATATTTCCTACTACCAATACAACTATTGAAATAATTATAATTGCCACCACAAAAAAAACAGGTACTGATTTTTTCTTCAAAATGCTTTCCTCCTTATTTTCTCAATATGAAAATGTCTATTTGTGGTGTATTATAACACTTTTTATCATCTACGTCATCTGTTTTCTCTTTTATATTGTTATGGCATATAATTAATGTGTGTATTTACATCATTTTATTATATGCCATAACTTTATATAATTAATTACATTCTTTATCTCAAATAACATTTATTGACATTCTATTAATCTCTCTGACACGTAATTAACTATTCTTGTGATATATTATTTTATAATGATACCAGGGGTAGAAACATAAAAGCCATTATATTTATTCATAAAACTATGTTTTCTACGACACGAACCTGTTCATATTTGTTTCTAACACGACTCTTTTATTTGCCGTTTCGCTATTGAATACTTCATCTATTAAGTTGGGGTCCCAACTGCCTAATTCAATAACACTTGCATTTACCGGATAATCTGATTTAGCTGTTTCCTGATAGTCTTTCACATATAAAACCGCATATATTTTTGTACCCTGATAAACATTTTTATCAACTTCGGCACTAGCCATCTTGAGAATTTCTTCCTCATTAACATTTATAAGTATGCTATTCTCAATTCTCTTAACGATTTTCTTATGCCCTGCTATAACATAATCTTCTCCATCCGGAAAAGTAATTCTTATATCCACAATACTTCCTTCAAGAATATCCGAATGCAATTCAACATACGAATATATATGAAGTCTTATGTCGTCAGCTATCTTATCCTGCTTATGCACCATACTTAAATCCATTATCGTTCCCTTACTGACATCAATTTTTAATTCTTTATTTACTAAATCACTCCTAGATGCCAGTCCTATTAAATTATTTTCTCCGTATAAGTTCAATTCAACTAAATCTGCTTCTGTTATCAAATCTCCCTTTTTCTTATCTGCATTAAGTGAATAAGCTTTAATATTAGCATAACCCTTTTGCTCATTCTTAATTTTTACCAGCTCTTCCCTGCAGGTATTATAGTTAATTACTTCTACAATTAAGATACTTCCCAATATAACTGCCGAAATAATCACCCCTGATAACAATGCAATTATCAGATTCTTTTTTCTCTGCCAAATAACCACTATGCCTCCAATATACGTTCTACCTCCATCAACTGTCTGCCTGTAATTTTAAATGGATTATTTATAACCGGTATAGAATATAGCCTTCTTCCTGTACACTCTGATATGTAATCTGCCGATTCTTTATCACCAAAGCAATACAAAAATTTCCACTGTTCATTGAACTGTACTTCCTTCAATCCTGTTACTACACCCGGTATCTTCCACAATCCTATTGAACTAATCATGTACTTTCTGTCACACATACTAATTTCATTAATAAATTTTCTATAATTACTTCCGACATCAAGTATTACACATTCATAATTTTCATGGAAAATTCCTGCTAAATTCTCTCTGGTAACATTCTGATAATATGCTACCTTATGTATATTATAAACATTATTATTAATCAAACCCTCAGGTGTACATATCTGTTTCAGAAATTCATAGTCACAATCTTCGTTCAAATCTACTATCGCTGTCTTTCTTCCTAACACCTCTGAATAATAATTTCCGAGTAATATGGAAAAATGTGTTGCTCCAGCGCCTCTAGTCATTCCTGCTACTGCCAGTTTATGATAGGTTTTTCTGCGTACTATACGTTTTCTTCTAAAATTAATCATACTTTAATGCCTCTATGCTGTTCTTATAATCATCTTACAATCATTTTATACATTTAATTAATAATTTCTCATTAATATCTTCACTATGTCCCCATAAAACTTTTCTGATTCCTTACATTGCCTAAATGGATTCTCAATATACGGCATTCTTAATACATTAATATTTCTTTGTCTCAAAAGCCTTTTTATCCCTTTATCATCCGAAAAGTTCGCAACATACAATATATTTTTATCTTCACAATCTAAAATATAATCTTCATACTTGAATTTTAAATATTCTTTGATATCGGTAATCACCACAATTACCTGATTTAAAAGCGACGATTTCTTATTATATACACCACAGTCATGTATATTCACCGATTTCCTTAATCCCATAGAATCTGCGTTGTCCTGTGTGCAAAATTTCCCATAATTAGGCAATATCTTGCATCTTTTATATGTGTATATACCATCTGAACATACTGTCTTATTATCAAAATCCAACATATTAATTATATCCTTGGATAAATTATCTTCTATATAGAATACATCTGACATTCTATGCTCTAAATACTTAGTAAGTCCTAACGCAAGGTGGGTTACTCCTGCATATCTTCTACAGCCATAAATTGCAATATCAAGCGATTTCCTATCTCTTACATTACTATTTCTGCATTTTTTACTCTTTCCATCGCAGCCATTATTATTCGTTGATGCTCTGTTAATACTTATCTTTTCAACTATTGAAGTTATAGCTTCCTCTATAATTTTTGTTGATGTATATCTGTCTTTAATGTCCTTTTCCATACATATAGATATAATTCTCAAAATATCATCTCTATAGTTATATAACTGCATCTGAAATCCCTGATATACCTTCTGTATCAGCACGCCAATGCCATACACGTCTGTCCATATACCAATTTCCCCACTATTATACTGCTCAGGCGTAATATATTCCTTAGTAGCCATATTCTTTTCATCCGGAATATCCTTAGTTAGCATGCAATTTCCAAAATCAATCAAATACACTCCATTTTTACTAATGATTATATTCTCCGACTTAATATCTCCATAGATTATTCCATATGGCTTAGTAGTATGTAATAAATGTAATATTGTACATATTCTGCATACATAACCTAGCACCTCAAGAGCATCATTTTCTTTATTATTCAAATATTCTTCAAATGATATTCCTTCAATATACTGCTCAATAATGTACCAATATTCTAAATCTTCCTCCACATCATAAACAACCGGAATACCATCAATGTCTATCATATTGAGAATATTGACTTCTGAATTATAACACTTCTCATTAATAGAATTCTTAGATATTCTCTTCATGGCACGTAATGTTCCTAATATCTTATGTCTTACCAGAAAAACCTGTGATGTGCCGCCTTCGCCTAACAGACTTATCTTCTCATATTTACCACCATTCACCCTGTAGTCCATATATTTTTTTATAAATCCCTCCTTCTTATTTAACATTTTGTTGTATGTTGTGTATTAATTATAATACATTACATTTTAAATTGCAACATTTATTTTATTTTTTTATTTTATTACAGTTTACTTTACATCTGGCATTATAATAAGTTATACTATCGTATATTATCTCAATATTAAAGTTCTAAAATCCACCATTATATGTATTCATGCATAATAATCAGAAATGTTAATTATATCAGAACTAACACAGACATATACCTTTAATATTTCGTAAACATATCCATACCAAAGGAGGAATATATATGGTTTTTGAAAAATTAAACGATAATCAGATTAAATGTGTACTTGATAAAGAAGATTTATTTTCCAGAAAAATTAATATAAAGGATTTATTTTATGGTTCCCCGGAAACAGAACAGTTGTTTAAAGAAGTGGTTTCAAAAGCCCAGGTTAACTTTGATTTTAATACTCAGAAATTTCCTATATCTATTGATGCCATCCCCCTTCCCAATGATACTCTTGTAATAATTATTACTATAGTTGAAGATCCTGAAGAAATCGATTCAAGATTTTCAAGATTTACACCTGATCCTAATGCTGCATCAGACAAATTATTTTCATCCAAAGCAGATACATCTGCCGGTCATGAAGATATTTTTAGCTTTTTTAATAATATTGCAAATCAGATTTCTAATTCTCCTAAAGATTCACCGGAAAATCCTAATTTATTTGATTCAGCTAAAAATACTTCGCCTACATTTGAGAATGCTATTATCGAGGCACCTTATGGTGTCACACCAGCATACACTATCATCTTCAAATTTGAAAATATTGATAAAATTATTGAACTCTCAAATATGCTTATAAAAATTTACCATGACCAAAATTCATTATATAAACTTGGCACTTCCTATTATCTTTTTGTATACTATACCTTGGATAATAAAGAATATTTTTATAGAATATGCGATTTGATAAGCGAATACGGAAATCTGGTTATTAACAGTCCGACTACGTTAGAACACATTTTAGAGCATGCTGAATTAATCATAGCCGATACCGCTATCCAGGAATTATCGCAAATCTAAAGTCTAATCTAAGAATATCGAAACATCATATAATAATTTCGTAAATTTGAGCAAACAAAAAAATGTATCCTGATTTTATATATTTCACAGGATACATTTTTCTGCCATACAAGGCTTTCAATTTATTTTATATTTACCCGATTATTTTGTTGCTAAATAATCATTAATCTCTGATACTAATTCATCAGCATTTAATCCGTGAACCATTGCTGCTTCTTCAAGGCTTTCACCCTGTGCAGAAGGACAACCAATGCAATGCATTCCTGAACTAAGGAGAATTGGAATAATTCCATCATCTATTCTAACAATTTCACCAATTAACATATCTTTTGAAACTTTTGACATAAATTACCTCATTTCTGCGATGTTCCGGTTTTTATGCCATTATTCGTATTAACATCGCTAAACAAATAATGACTTTATGGCACAATTATCACTTTTTTCGCCATCGCATACATTATATTACACGGCATTTATTAATGCAACTTTATTTTGTAATTGCACTTTATTTAGAACGTAAAAATACTTGAATAGTTCCTCTATTTGTATTAAAATAGCAATAAGATTTGAACACAAATCTGCGATTTACTTATATATTCTAAAGGAGGAAGAATTATGGCACACGTAATTAACGACGGATGTTTAATGTGTGGAGCTTGCGCTGGCGCCTGTCCAGTAGGAGCAATCTCTGAGGGTGCAGACAAATACGTTATCGATGCTGATACATGTATCGATTGCGGAGCTTGTGAAGGCGGATGTCCAGCAGGCGTTATCTCTGCAGAATAATCATTCCACATTTTTAAAATAAGACAAAATAATAAGACCATTACACTAACTATATTAGGTGTAATGGTCTTATTTGTTAATTATTATTATCTTTTGTATTATCTATTATTCATAGATATGTTTTTTCTTTTCTTTACTTTTGACCTGTTTCTTTTTAAGTGGATGTTTTGGATTCTTATCTGCCATAACTTATCGCCTCTTTTCTATATTTAACAGGTTATATAAGATTCTTCTATCTAAGATTATCCTTCAATAGCAATATATTTGTTTTCTTCAACTTCTTTGGCCTCTTTCTTTGGAACAAAGAGTTTTAAGATACCATGTTTAAATTCACCTTTAATGTCTTCCTGTTTTACTTCACTGCCAACATAAAAGCTTCTCTCACATGCTCCGGCATAACGTTCCCTACGAATGTAATGTCCAGTTTCTTTATCCTTTTCATCTTTGTCAAGACCTTTAGCTGCGCTAATTGTCAGGTAACCATTTTCAAGTGAAGCCTTAACTTCATCTTTTGTAAATCCAGGTAAGTCAATTTCTAATTCATAACCGTTATCATTCTCTTTAATATCGGTTTTCATTATTCTTCCTGCTTTCTTACCATATAATTTCTTATCCACATTTCTCATATCTTTATCATTATAAAATGGGAAATCATCAAACCAGTCATCAAATAAATTTTCTCCAAAAATACTAGGCATTAACATAAGTCATCTCTCCTTTTCTAAAATACTATGTTTGTTTACCATGTTTCTCTGGAACTGGGATGTTCAGGGAGCTCATAGGACTTACTTCATATCCTTTTTTTGCATCCCTTTCCTTTGTTCTAGGTGTAATATAACACTTATTATTAGCAATGTCAAGAGGTGAGTGCTATTTTTTTGTGAACATTTTGTGAACATTCTTTTTATTCATTTATTCTATTTTTAAATGCGGACACAGCAACAATAATTCCTGCAATCATTATTATTACTAATTCCATAACCTGCGTAGTATCACCAGTCTTTGGAGCTTTTGCATTTGACGTTTTTGTATCTGTTGCTTTCTCTTCTAAATTGTTATTATCGTTCTTACCAATAACTTCATTGCTATTATTATCATTATTATCAGAATCATTTCTGCTATTATCATCTGTGCTATATACAAGTGCATATGTCGAAAATTTATCCGTGTCAAATGAAATTGTACCGTTTTCCTTATCATAGATAACCGGTATCTTAGCAAATGATTTGCTTCCGTCAGCCTCCATATGCTCGCGAATTATATAAAAGCTGCCATCTTTGCCCTTTAAATCATCAGCAAGATTAAATGTAACTGTCAGATTATTGGTAAGTTCTGTTAACTTATTTTCCCATGCTTCAGTCTTGTTTCCTTTATTAATAACACTGTATAAATTCATGTCAAGATATGCGCTTACCACGTCATTTCCCACATTTTCTTTTATATCACCCTCTAAAACAGCTGCCTCATTTTCTGACAAATCCTTAACTTCTAGTCGGATATTGCCTGAATCCACAACATTTTCACCATTAGAAATGCTTCCTGACTTCACATCCGAACTCTCTGTATTAATAATATCATTTGTCTTAGTAAATAAAGCACTCAGATGAAGATTTGTACGAGGCATTATAAATGTAAATGTACTGACTTCGCTGCCTGCTGTTATTGTGTTTCCGTTTAATGAACCTGCCACAAACTGATAACCATAATCAGGCTTAATTTTTACAGTAACCATACTATCAGGTTTAATTGCCACCAGACCAACTTTTTCATTCTGGTCATTTATATTTTCAATGCCGTTGCTTCCATCAGGCAGTATTGCTGAGATTATCCTGACACTTCCATTTGCAACCTTACCATCTTCACCAAATGTATCGTCATAAGCCCAGGTAACCGTATAGACACCGCTGCCCGCCTTACTTATCTCGATATCATACATATCTGCTTCTGCAACGGTGTAGACCTGCCAGCCATCTTCTTCCACACCATCTACTTTATCTCCATTAATTTTAGCCTCAATGGAATATCCAAACTGCGGAAGAATTGATATCTTATGCATATCAGCTTTTTCCACATTAACCATATTATCTGTTACCACGCAATCATCAACTTTAATGTATGGTCCAAAAGTATCTAATAATTCCAGTCCTGACTTAATGTTTACTGTTACCGTCTTAGGATTAACTAATCTTACATCTGCGCCTTGCACATTTTCACCTGATAGCATTGTCCCAAACACACATATCATAACTAAGCCTAGTAACCATGCCATTTTATTCTTAAATTTTAATGACTTTTTCTTCTTTGTCTTAACCATATTTCTCACCTGCTTTCTCATATTTTATACATTCTTTCTCCAATTATAATAAAACTGTATAAGACCAATACGTGATTTCGTATCAGTTTTATTATTCAAATTGGTTATATGTCTGTATAACACTGCTCTCGACATTGAGATTTTAACCGCTATATCCTGTACATTTTCATCAGAAATTAACAGCGTTTTCAGCACTTCACTTTCCCTTGGCGTAAGTGAGAATTTCTCACAGAATGTCCGGAATTTTTCTTCTTCATCTGCCTCATAAGTCACTTTTTCCTTTTCATCTGTATCTGTTTTTCTTTCAAACTGATTTGAATAAATATACAGAACAATACTTATCAACGCAAACAGGCATAAAGCTGTGATTATAATTAGCATTACGTCGTTCTTAAGCAGGGCAACTGACAACGCTCCCGTAAGTATGGCGCACAAATTATTAGTAGCACGCCCAAGTCCCGCAAAAAGTTTCGGGACTTTCGTATTCCCCGACAACTCTATAAATGCTGTAGAAAAGAACACAACAAAGAACCCTGCCGAGATGTAGAAAAGTATTAACCCAACTAAGAAAGGTCCTCCCAGTTCAGTAACTACGACACATATTGTAGACAACAGCGTTACACAATACATTGTAATATTCATATATTTTCGTTCACCAATATCATATATAAAGCCTGCCATCAGACCGCTTAGAGCAAGAATAAGCCGTGGCCATTGTCCAATATCGACGCTCCCGCCTGCGTGTACTAAAGTTACGGAAATATTTAATGTAGAGAAAATGCAGCTCATAAGTACAACTGCAAGTGTCAAGGCTACACCTGCAATTAAAGGGCTCTTCATATTTCCCATTCCATTTATGTACAATACATTTTCATCTGGTATATAATCTTCTAACTTCATAATCAGCACCACGAATACTGCTAGTGTCACTGCTACGAATACCGATTCTCCAAGTTCACTAAATACCAGATTATTATTAATAAACTGCATAAATATACCAAGTGCATACGCAATACCAATATTTTCTGCTAAATGTTTACGCTCGCTTATGACAACGCTGAATATATAATGAATCTCACCTCCTAATATTCCTAATACAGCAAACAACAGACACCCCGGCAGCAATACTGACATATACGAACTGTGCCTGCATATCGTAAAAATGCATATTATACCGGCCAATGCGCTTGCAAATGCCATAATGTATTTGCTGCTGCCACTTATGATTTTGTCCAGTATCGGATATAAGAAGAATCCCATACAGCTTGCTCCAAGAATATAGCTTTCTGCCAACACCACACTCTCTGAACTTGCAACATATGTCATCATATTGTCAAACATATATTCTGCGCCCAGAAATACAAAGTTGAAAAATGCCAATGCGACTACAGACAAAATTCTTTTTCTGTTTTCTAAATCTATCTTCATTCGTGTAGTGTTCCTCTCTTCTTAAATCTAATAATTAAAACTCAGATTTCAAACTTTATGCTTTATACTTCAACTTTCAAGTTTCAAATCTCTAATCTCTAATCTCTAATCTCTAATCTCTAATCTCTAATCTCTAATCAATATTATATATATTACAAGATTTATGTCTATATTATAAACAAATGTCACCCATATTCAAGGTGACATTTGTCTCTAACTGCAGTTTTTATAACATTTGTGTAGCTTTTGCACGATATTTAATTGTTCTATTTATATAATAACTTCTTTAATTGTTCCCACAACATTTATATTTTCTTATATCTTATTTTGGTATATTTTTAATCTTTTTCTTAAAGGCAAATTCTATCTAAAAATATACTATTATTCCAAGACACAAAAAAAGCTGCAATAAAACTTTTCGTATTATTGCAACCGAACTATCTATGTAATATACCTTAGACTTCTAGCTTTGCATCCATGCATTTCTCAATAATTCTCGTAACTATTTCCTTATCAAGTGGCTTTAAGATACAACCTGCAGGTTTTAATCTGATAATTGATGCAATATTTCTCTTTTCTGCAATCTTCGTTAAGAACACAACCGGAAGTTTCCTTAATTCCTCATCGTTTCTTATCATTTCCAGCATTATCCTCCCCTCACACAGAGGCATTTCATAGCTTAAAAACATCATATCCGGTCTGTCTTTTTCTAACATACGCATTGCCTGTAATTCAGTACCCGCTGCTGATACTCTGTATCTGTCTCCAATAATTGATTTCATATCGTTATAGATTTCATCATCATTATCTACCAGCAAAATATGTTTTCGTTTGTCAGCATCAGCTTCATTATCCAATTCAGCTTCATCCCATATATCCGTTTTGTTTTTAATTTTATCCTCATTTTCTATATAGTTACTTACATCTGATATATCTTTATGTTCTGCATTTTCATCTTCCGTTATATGCAATCTGTCCGCAATGCATTTCATAATATCCCTATTCTTAATAGGCCTATATAAATGTGTATACTGCGTTTTAGAATACAGCATCTCATACTGCATCGTATCTTCTTTTTTACCTATGGTAATTATAGGAATAGCTGCATGTACAATCGTCAGGATATAGAATAGCTTTGAACTTATATTCTGATAACAACTTATAAATACCACCACCATATCCGGTCTGAACATTCTAATCATATGCGATACATCTTCCGCATTCTTCATAGAACACAACTGAACCTGATACCGACTTAACATAGCCTCTTGTATACAATGGGCCGTATCATTAAAATCTGCTACAAATAAAATTCTTTTCATAATCGTCCCTCCTGATATTCAGTGGTAGTAGTTCTATACAAATATTTCATTTCCTGCGTAAATCACAAAATATTATTTTCTTTTGCAACCTTTACCGCACGTCTGCGGTTATTAACGCTTAACTTTTTATATATATTTTTGGAATGAAATTTTACTGTATTTATGCTGATTCCCATAAAATATGCAATTTCTGAATTTGTTCTTTCATTTGCCATTAACTGTAACACTTCACGTTCAGTTTCCGTAAGACTTGGGAAATCTTTTCTACATTCCTTGAGATAATCAGGATATAATAATGCCATTTTCTTAGACAATGCTATCAGATGATTGATATAACTGTTTAGACCAACTTCTTTAATATTACGATTTCGTTTGTAATCTCTTAATAACAGATATGCCTTCTCACCTTCATCTGCAATTAATCTGTCTAATTTTCTTTTCTTAGCTACTTTTATAACCTCGTCCATTAATCCATATGCTTCATCACATTTTCCACCAGAATAATATGCTATCGCACACAATAGCTTTAATTCACACAAATCTATAACCCGATGTCCGTCCTGCAATATTTTTCTTAATAATTCACCAATTGCAACTACCGAATAATATTTGCCCTCAATTAAATATGCACGCATTTTTATCATATAACGAAATACGTCTGTCATGCACAATCTGCCATATTCGTTTGGTGATTCATTCTCAAGCCACTTCTTAACCTCTGTTATATCGTTATCATACATCGCACCCCACGCACGTAATGAATTATGATTCTCTGTTAACCACCTGCTGTCTGTCGATGTAATCTTATTATAAATCTGGTCTAACATTGGATATAGAACTGCAATCTGACCCGTAGCAATCATAATTCGCATTTGCAGATATAAAGCTGCAAACAGCACTGCGACCTCTCCGTTCTGTTCAATAATCGGAATATTTCCAACTAACGATGCTATTGCGCCAAAGCAGTCATCTTCCATATAACAAATTTCCGCATATGCAACCTCATACATTCCTATTGCACTGTCACCATACAATGCACTTAAACATTTCTTTACCTCTCCCTTATGTCCCTTAATAAAATCTCTATACTCTGATAGATCACGAAAACCATTAATAAGGCTTACTCTTCCTGCTGCAATAGGTAAATTAGGTTTCATATAGTCGGCATTTGACGAAAGTTTTCTGACTGCATGCCAGAATTTATTATTATTTCGTGCCGGAATAATTATATCTAAATGTAATCTCATAAATTCAATTTGATCAACACACTGTGCATATTCACGAGCCTTGTTTAAATCTCCATATATTGAGCATATAATTGCTGCAGCGGTTGACAGATATGGTGTAGCTTTTATCTCTTCTTCAGGAAATGCAAATATGTACTTATCACAATTTTTAAAACCACTTAAGGCGCAAGGTCCCCAGAATATTTTCAAAAGTTGTGTTTTTAATTCTTCTAAATTATTCTGTAATAACAGTTTGTCCAATTCTTCCGGATTAAAACGTTCATTTGCCCTGTTTTTAAGCATACGCACTCACCTCCTGTTTTCTTATATTTTATGACATTTTATTATATTTTTGTACTATCCGTAAGTGTAGTTTAGAATATCCTGCCAATTATTATATTAACATACAAAATGTCACCTTTATATAAGGCGACATTTATCTCTAATCATATAATTCACATAATCTTCTTTATCTTTGAGAATATCCCTCTCTTTATTTTCGCACTTTCCTTTCTGTGAAGCTGGCAACTCCTAATTGTTTCATCTAACTTCTTGAACCTTTCTTCCTCCTGCTTCTCACGTATATGCATAAGGTAATCCATCTCTTTAATTACATTGTCCGATACGATTTCGCTTACCTCTTTCCCTAACATTCCCGTATTCTCCTTAAGTGCATTTGACACCACCTCGGAAATTATGGACTGGAACTGCTCTAACTTACCATTATTAGTCCGTTCTGAAATATTTCCCTGTGATCCATTATCAGTAGTCATAAGTTCACTTTTGCGTTCCCCATTGTTATAAATCTCTTCTTTATCTTTAACATTTGATAGCATACCGTTATTCGTCTTGTCTTTATCATTCACCATTACATTATTATCAATATCATTTCCTCCGTCATTCACAAATGCGTTATTAACATTATTGGCATTTCCGCCATTCCCTGTAAATGTATTATCTCCACTATCATCAACCGCTGCTTCACCATAATCTGTCAGCCTGTTAAATAATTCTTCACGCAGCCCTTCAATGCTCTCATTTTCCCTTGTATTCATATTCGTTAATTCCGGAATCAGCATTTTAATTGCTTTAAGCTGAAACCCTCCGTCCTTCAACTCCTTAACCCTCTTGAACAACTCTATGTAATAATCGGTATAATACCTGTGTCCCATTTCATTACGCGGAATATCAATTCCTAATTCTTCTTCCCAGTATCTTAAAACGTGGGATTCTACCTCGATTAACTTTGATGCGTCTGAAATAATATATCTTTTTTCTTTCATAATCCCCTCATTTCTGTGTAGCCTTATACACTATTTGTATATTTTCGAGTTATAAAATCTTTTATTCGAAAAAAATATACCACATTAAAGACAACTTCTTCAATGTGGTATTCATTGTTTTTATGATTTTTTCGCATCGTAATTGACGAATTTTGTATAATTAGGCAACCATAACAGCTCAACTGTTCCTATAGGGCCATTTCTCTGCTTGGCAATAATTACTTCAGCAATACCCTTTTTCTCGCTTTCTTTATTATAATAATCATCTCTATATAGGAACATAACCATATCGGCATCCTGTTCGATTGCTCCAGATTCACGCAGGTCTGATAACATCGGTCTGTGATCAGGTCTGCCCTCAACTGCACGGCTTAGCTGTGACAAAGCCACAACAGGCACATCTAACTCTCTTGCAAGAGCCTTAAGAGAACGTGATATTTCCGATATCTCCTGCTGCCTGCTTTCCTGCTTTCCACCCGCTGTCATAAGCTGCAGGTAGTCGATTATAATTATTCCCAAATCATGCTCTAGCTTATATTTTCTGCATTTAGAACGGAGTTCTCCAATCGAAATACTTGGCGTATCATCGATAATCAGATTAGAATTACCAATTATGTTGGCACTCTCTATAAGTCTCTCCCAATCGGAATCATCTAAATCTCCAGTCCTCAACTTCTGCGCATCAACCTTTGATTCAAGTGCGAACAGACGGTTTACCAACTGCTCCTTTGACATTTCAAGACTGAATATGGCTACTGTCTTATTCTTCTTAAATGCCATATAATCTGCTATATTTAATTCAAATGCCGTCTTACCCATAGCAGGTCTGGCAGCTATCAATATTAAATCTGACTCATGAAAACCAGATGTCATATAATCAAGGTCTGTAAAACCTGTTGGTATTCCGGTAACACGACCTTTATTCTTAGATACAACCTCGATTTTCTCCATCGCATTAATTACAACCTGTCTGATTGGTACATAATCCCCGCCATCTTTAGCCTGTAATATTCCAAATACTTTTTTCTCTGTTTCATCTAGGATATTATCTAATTTCTCTTTACCAACATAACAGGTATTTGCAATATCTTCATTTATCTTAATAAGCTTTCTTAAAGTCGATTTCTCTTTGACAATCTTTGCATAATATTTGACATTTGCAGAAGTCGGTACTGCTGCTAATAGATCTCTTATGAATTCAATACTGCTAAGTTCAGCCGGTACGTCCATCTGGCTTAATTTATCCTGCAATGTAATTATGTCAATAGGTTTGCCTGCGGTAAATAATTCGACCATTGCCTGAAATAATATTCCATACTGATTCCCATAGAAATCTTCTGCCGTAAGAATCTCACTCGCTGCCATAACAGCATCAGAATCCATTATCATCGAACCGATTACTGACTGTTCTGCCTCAACACTATGCGGTAACGTTCTTCTTATAAGTGCCTCGTCCACAATTTACCTCTTTCTTAAATCTCTTTAACCTTAACAGCTAATTCACCTGTTACTTCAGGATGGAGTTTTATCTTAACGATATGTGTTCCTAATGATTTAATAGGTTCTTCTATATGAAGTTTCTTCTTGTCAATATCCATATTTAACTGGTCCTTGATAGCCTGCGCAATCTCTTTACCTGAAATAGAACCAAATGTCTTGCCACCTGCTCCCGTCTTTATAGACACAGTTACCGATGCTTCTTTTAATTCTTCAGCTAATTTCTTAGCTTCCTCTAATTTTTCTTTTGCAATCTTGGCATTATTTGCATTCTGTAATTTAAGATTGTTAAGGTTTATACTTGTTGCCTCGATTGCTAAATTCTTTCTAAACAGGCAATTTCTTGCATAACCCTCATTTACTTTTATAACTTCACCTTTTTTGCCTAATTTAGGTACATTTTCTAATAAAATAACTTCCATTATGTTTTGCCTCCTGTCATTATAGTCTATATTCTGATAATAGTATAAATCAGCTTTAAATTTCTTTCTCCTCCTGCATCTTCGTAACAACTTCTTTGAGTATATTCTTAGCTTCACTTATCGATACATTTTCAAGCTGTGTTCCTGCGGTATCTAAGTGACCGCCACCACCTAATCTTTCCATTATAAGCTGTACATTTAAGTCTCCCATTGATCGGGCACTTACATATACCTTATTATTATGTTCAGTCAGAACAAATGTTGCCCTGATGCCTCTTATATTCAATAATTCATTTGCAATCTGTGCCCCCAGCACTGTAGGACTTTCTATACCCTCTGACGGACACACTGCCATAGCATATACATCATTGAATGTCTCCGCTGAACCAATTGCCTTAGCTTTAGCTTTATAATCATCGAAAGAATCTCTGAATAATTTTCTCACTCTTGTCACATCTGCACCGCATTTTCTTAAGAATGCTGCTGCCTCAAATGTTCTGACACCTGTCTTATTAGCGAAATTATTAGTATCAATCATAATTCCACCGTACATTGCATCAGCCTCAACAGGTCTGATTTTAATTCCGTCATAGAAATACTGTAATATCTCTGCAACCATCTCAGATGCCGATGAAGCATAAGGTTCAATATATGAAAGTGATGCATTTTCAATGGTATCGCTGCTTCTTCTGTGGTGGTCTAATACGACGATGTCCTTACTCTTTGATAATATCTCAGGGCATTCCACATAGCTTGGTCTGCTGACATCAACTACTACAATAGCTGTGGCATTATCCACAATCTCCATGGCATCTTCACTCTTAATAAACATATCTTCATCATATTCATCACTTTCTAAGAACAAATCAAGCATTGGTCTTATCGATGATGTTACTTCATTTATAATGATATGTGCAGGTTTATTAATAGCCTGTGTAGCTCTGTAGATACCGATTGCCGAACCTAAGGAATCTATGTCACCTATCTTATGTCCCATAATAAGGACCTTGTCCTTTGTCTCTAATAATTCTCTTAATGCGTGGGCCTTAACTCTTGCCTTAACTCTGGTATTCTTCTCAACCTGCTTAGATTTACCTCCATAGAAATAAATCTTCTCGCCGTCTTTAACAACAGCCTGGTCACCACCTCGTCCAAGTGCTAAATCTATGGCAACTCTCGAATATTCACAGTTCTGTGCATATTCCTCACCATTTACACCGAGACCGATACTTATGGTAACAGCCATCTCATTACCGATATTTACTGCTTTAACTTCGTCTAAGATTGAGAACTTATTACTCTGTAATACAGAGACATATTTCTGCTTAATTATTATGAAATATTTATCTTTCTCAAGCTTTTTGATAACCGCATCATATGCTGAAAAATATTTATTAATCTTTCTGTCTATCAATGCAATAAGTAATGAACGTCTTACGTCCTCTACACTTTCTAATGCATCATCATAATTATCGATATAGATTAATCCTGCAACCATCTTCTGCTCGATATTCTCTTTAGTCAGACGTTTAATCTCTGTCTCGTCAAAGAGATATATGGCTACGAGATAATCCTCATCTTCTCTGTTCTCTGAGCTAAAATCTTCATCGACATTGATTCTGTTGAACTCCACTCTGTAGGTTCTTGCATTATATGTCATATAAGAAAATGGTTTCTCTTTCTCATCTTCCTTAAATTCCAACGAATCTTTAGTAATCTCCGGAAATACCTCTGAAATATTCTTAAAACTGCTGCCCCCACAGATTTCATTCAAGGCTGTATTGCCCCATAGAAATTTACCATTTTTATCAACTAATCCATATGGAAGCTCTAATCCTTTAATCAGTTTCTTCTGCACCTGGGTATAATCCATTGCAAAATCAACTAATTCCTGCAAATATCTGTTTCTGCCATAATAAAAGAAACCAATGGAAAAAATAAGATAAAATGTTACCACAATGCTCAATACGAAACCTGCCTGTATATCATCAGAATATGTCCATATAACCACAGGCAATAATAAAATTGCGAAATACATAGGCAATTTGAAATAGAAAGCTGTATGCCCATGCAATCTGCTATGCATAAGGTTCTTTCTGTTTCTTTTCTTCTTATTTTTCGTCTTCTCCACGTTCTTACCATCTGTATTTTTGCCAGTTAAATTCTGGATATCTATATTATTTCCGACAGTATTCTTATTCGTCTTATTTTCTGTTTTTATTTTATTTTTATTATCTTCTATCATATAATCACCATAGTTCTAAGATTTCACTTAAAAGTAATATATATCATATATCCATATCTGCATATATTTTAAAATGTCACTTACTGTTTTATCTCATTCCATATCTGCTAATGCTATGTGGAACATTATAACATTTATTATATAAATAATCAAATTCTCATTTACTCATTTATACATTCTCTATAAATGTCACGCTTGCTTACGCCTCTGTCCTTAGCCACCCTTTTCATAGCTTCCTTCTTATCAATTCCCTGATCCAGATAATATTCCATATGTTCATTAATTGACAAACTTTCCCATTCTTTCTGCTTCTCTTCTGTCTTTTCCTTAAAGGTCTTGCCCTCAATAACTAAGACATATTCACCTCTTGGTTCTTTTGTTTTATATTCACTGATTAATGAACCTATAGTCGTCTGGTGAGCCTCTTCATATTTCTTGGTAAGCTCTCTGCACTGGGTAATCTTTCTGTCTCCTAATACACTTTCTAATTCCTTAAGTGTCTGCACCAGATGATGTGGTGCTTCATATATAATCATAGTTCTTGTCTCGTCCTTAAGTTCTTCTAAGACCTGCTGTCTTTCTTTCTTATCACTTGGCAAAAATGCCTCAAATGCAAATCTTCTCGTCTTAAGTCCCGACATGGTGAGTGCCGTAATACATGCTGCCGGACCAGGCAATGATGAAACCTCTATTCCCACTTCAAAGCACTGCCTTACCAGTTCTTCTCCCGGATCCGATATTCCTGGAGTTCCCGCATCTGTTATTACCGCAATATTTTTGCCCTCCTGCATCAGATTAACGAGATATTTTGCCTTATCAACTTTATTATATTCATGATAACTTGTCATCGGAGTCTGAATCTCAAAATGGTTTAATAATTTAATACTGTGCCTTGTATCTTCAGCAGCTATTAAATCGACCTCTTTAAGAGTCTTTAATACCCTGAAAGTTATGTCCTCTAAATTCCCTATTGGTGTTGCACATAAAAATAATTTGCCACTCACAACTTAGCCTCCTTTTTTATCTGAACTATCGCCTAAAAACCATATATTCTATGTATCTCGTCTGTATAAACTCCAGGTTCTTTGTATACAATCAACGGACTCTCGACCTTAACCATACTTTTTCCGCCACGGACACTCTCGATAAGCACCATATTTGCCTCTTTATTCTCAAACGGATATACGAACTTTATTCTTTTAGGCTCTAATTTATATTGCTTCAATGTCATAATAAGTTCTGTAAGCCTGTGTGGTCTGTGTACCATATAGAATCTTCCACCTGGCTTTAATAATAATGCTGCCTCTCTTACCACATCATCAAGTGTGCAGAGAATCTCATGTCTGGCTATTGCCTTAGGCATATCAGGGTTCTTAATTCCATGATTATCATTCATATATGGTGGATTAGAGGTTACCACATCAAAGGAAGCTTTCTTGAACATCAAAGAAGCTTCCTTAATATCACCCTCCACTATGTCTATTTTATCCTGGAGATTATTATATTTCACGCTGCGCCCCGCCATATCTGCACTCTCGCTTTGTATCTCAAGCCCTGTAAAATGTCTGCCATTACTTTTAGCTTCTAACAGAATCGGAATAATACCCGTCCCTGTTCCTAAGTCAATTGCATTTTCACCCTCATTTACAATTGCAAAAGAGGAAAGTAATACAGCATCCATTCCAAAACAGAACTTGTCTTTATGCTGGATAATTTTGTAGCCATTGCGCTCTAAATCATCTAATCTTTCGCCCTCTAATAACACATTAGTCATCGATTTTTGACTTTCCTTCCTTACGTTCTAACGCTTCAAGTGCCTTTAATTCTTCATCATTAATATTTTCGGAATTATGTCTCTTTCTACGTTTGAATTTCAAGTCTTCGGCTTTATATTCTCTTATTTCTTTCTCATCATTTACTTCAACTAATACTTTTACTAACTGTCTGAGTACACTTACTGTCTGCACCTCTCCCTTTAATCCGTCATTAGTTGTAACTGTATCGCCAATTGCAGGTAATCTGCTGTTAAGTTCTTCGTATGTCTCTTCCTCATTCTTAAGACAGCACATAAGACGTCCGCATACACCTGATATCTTAGTTGGATTGAGCGAAAGATTCTGTTCTTTAGCCATCTTTATAGATACTGGCACAAAATCTGTAAGATATGTGCTGCAGCAAAGAGGTCGTCCACAGATACTATATCCGCCTCTTACCTTTGTCTCATCTCTTACGCCAATCTGTCTTAATTCAATTCTTGTCTTAAATACTGCCGCTAAATCTTTAACTAATTCTCTAAAGTCAATTCTTCCATCTGCTGTGAAATAAAATAATACTTTATTATTATCAAATGTATATTCTGCATCTATAAGTTTCATTTCAAGACCATGTTTCTGAATCTTTTCCTGGCAGATTTTAAATGCATTCTTCTCTTTCTCTCTGTTCTCTTCTTCTTTTCTGTCATCTTCTTCTGTTGCAATCCTGATAACACTTTTAAGTGGTGGTGTAATCTCATCATCTGCCACTTCTCTGATTCCGAGAACAACTGAACCATATTCCACACCTCTTGCTGTCTCAACGATTACGTGCTGTCCTTTTTCAATTGCCAAATCGCCCGGTGCGAAAAAATATATCTTTCCTGTCTTCCTGAATCTGACACCAATAACTTTTACCATTATTTGTTTTTCTCCATTTCTATTATCTGTCTGACCATCATATATTGTCTCTTATCGTAAGGAACATCATCTCTATTGCAACATCAAAATTAACATTTGCCTTTAATCTTAATTTAGCTTTATTCATTGCTTCTAGAATATGCTCAATTCCATTATAAGAAGATTTTGCCGCATGTTTCTTTATTGTCTGTATCTCATCTTTGAAAATAAGTTCATTTACATTCTGTGATGCCTTATATACTAACACATCTCTGAACCATAATATCATAAGGTCAATATAATCCGTAAATCTGAATTTGTATTCACTGGCTCTTTTAACAGCCGCTACGACCTCGTAAGCCTGCATATCTTTTATATATCTTAGTAACTGGATTACTTCATCTAACATTTCTGCGAAATCCTGTGACTTCGACAGTTCTATGGCTTTACCAAGATTACCTCCTGCGAATGACACCGCAATATCTGCCTGATAATCCACTACTTTTTCTTTCTCCATAAGATATTTCTTAACAACTTCTTTCTTAAGTGGCTGCATATCAAGTTTAACACATCTTGATAGTACTGTCTGTAGCAATGCAGAAATATTAGTAGTCAGCAGAATAATAACTGCATATTCAGGTGGCTCTTCTATAGTCTTAAGTATAGCATTCTGTGCAGCATTATTCATTAATTCAGCATCCTCAACTATATATACTTTATGAGAATTACTGTATGGTTTTAACTCAACATCATTTACAAGTGTCTGTCTGATATGGTCGATAGACAATGTTGTAGGTTTATCAGGTGTAATCATTATCAAATCAGGATTATTGTCTGTAAGCGCCTGTACACACGAATGGCATTTCATACATGGAACTGTACCTTTTTCTTCACATAACAGGGTCATTGCAAATGCTTTTGCAACCGTACGCTTTCCCATACCTTTTTCACCATTAATTATATATGCGTGTGAAATCTTATTATTCTCTATTGCTTTCTTGAAATGTTCAACAATGTGTTCATTTCCTAAAATATCTTCTAATCCTGCCATAGTCTACCTCCTGTCTGAGCAATCTTTCTCAAATAATCTTTTTCGCAAAACAAAATCTGAAATTTTATTTGCAATTTCTCAGACATTTACGTCCTGGGAACAAAGATTAATATGCCTAAGCAAACCTTTGACTTATGTTATAATATCTAACAACAGACCTCTTATTTCTCCTACCAGATTAAGAATCTTAAGATTGTCTTTCTCCTCTTTAAGAAGTTCTTCGGCAAGTTTATCAAGGTTCTCATCAACTAACCTGATTATGCCATATACACGATGTCTGCCTCTTTTATCTAAAAAGTTCTCTCTTGAAAATTCATGTGAACGATATACAACTTCATTAATGAAATCTTTAATAAGCTGTCGGTATTTTCTCATATCCCTGACATCAGTGTGTTTCGACAACTTCTTGCCCTGCTCTGATATCTCATTCATAAGTGCAACTACTTTTTCCTGAAAACCCGCTTCTTCGATATTGCTTGCAAGTATAAATTTAAAATTACCATCTGTCTCCTGTACATGACTTGTGTTCTGAACCGGAGCCGATTTAAGTATTTCATTAACTTTTATCTCCATAAACATTCTCCATTCCAAAGTGAAGTGTTACTTATCTCTATATCTGATATATTATCACATTTTGGAGTGATAGTAAACTATTGCTTTTTCCTCATTATCTACCACTTATGCACAAATAAAACACTGTTTTATCTCATTATCTACCACTTATACGCTAATATACTACTGCTTTAGTCTCATTATCTCGCCTTTTATCTCTTTATAACATTTCTCCAGACTTTCATTATTATATTTCTTTTTAATATCTAATTCGTCTAGAATCTCTTCTGCAAAGTCCTTTGTATCAGCTAGAAATCTACGACATAATTCCTCATATTTAGGCGTGTTCTGAGTCATTTCCCTGTTTATTGCACGTATAAGTCTGATACCGTCATCGACCTCTATGTATATCGGAACTACAACTTCATTTCCATAATAATCCCTTACGTTTCTGTATGACTCTAATGTACCTATTAGTACATAATTATTCTCATTAAGATTAATATTCTCATCATCAACTGTGAAATAATTCCATACTCCGTATACCGTATTATATCCTCTTTTCTCAATGACCTTGCCTGCCTGCTCTAACTTCTCAAGTTCATCTTCATTTACAAAGAAATATTCCCTGCCATTTACTTCGCCCTCACGCATCGGTCTGGTAGTATATCCCACAATTGTCTTAAGTTCTAATTCTTTATCATTAACGAGCATATTATAAATCGTATCTTTTCCGACTGAACTTTTGCCCATAACATAAAATATTCTGCCCATTTTACATTTCCTTTCATTGGCAATTTATGCATCAAATTCCACATACTTCAAATTATTTCTATAAAATTTATAGCCTTCTGCCATTTCGCATTTCTGCCTTTCGTATTAATAATTTTTCTTTATATTTTAAACATTCAGATGATAATATCCCTTTGTCAGATTAATTCTTCTGAATTCTTCTTTAATTATCCTGATATATTCAGCCGATGTATCATGTAGTCCCTCCACACTAAGACCACTTGCCTTATAATCATTTATAAGTTTAACTATTTCTTTCGTTATAAGTTCTCCAGGTGCTAATATAGGGCTTCCAGGTGGATAAAGATATACAAATTCATTTGAAATCTTTCCGACAGCATTTTCTATAAGTGACTCTTCTGTATCAGAATGTGTCGCTTTATAGATATTCTCCATAACAATTGGTTTTGGAATCATATAACTGACATCCTCATTTTTCGTATCATCACCATATATTCTCATATCCCTGTCAATTTCAACCATTGCCATAAATAATCTTAACAATCCATCCTCAGTGTCCATAGGTGAAGTCATCGCTATGGCATAATCTCCCGCCGCCATTTCTAACTGCAGATGATATTTCTCTAGCATTTCCCTATACAGACGGCTTCCTGTATATGATGTCCCTCTTACTGAAATCACTATCTTCGATGGATCTAAATCATATACTGCATTTTTTCCGACTATTTCACGTCCTGCAATCTTCAGATGTGTAAGCTGTTTTTCGTGAGTTAACATAACTTCTAATCTTTTTACATATGGCTCAAACAAGAATAAACCATCCGACTTAAGCTTATTGATACACTCGTCTATACTGCTCATAAGCACATATGACGGACTGCTGCTCTGATATATATGCAGAAATCTTTCGACCTCACTGACATTCACAATATCACTTCTGATATGAAGTAAAGCTGTCTGCGTAAGTGATGGCAATGTCTTATGAACACTTTGGATTACAATATCGGCTCCTGATTTTACTGCACTTTGCGGAAAACCTTTATGTAGTCCGAAGTGTGCTCCATGCGCCTCATCAACTATCAAAGGTATGCCTTTTTTATGCACAATTTCAGCAATTCTCTGTACATCAGATACAACTCCTTCATATGTAGGCGAGGTAATTATAACCGCCTTAATATCCGGGTTCTCTGCCAATCCATATTGAACCGCCTCGGGAGATATACCACCATTAATCCCATACATTTCAATATATTCCGGATTAATGTATACAGGTGTAAGTTCATTAAGATAAATCGCATTGTATACAGCTTTATGACAATTTCTTGCCACAAGAATCTTATCACCTCTTGACGTAACCCCGCATATAGCTGATAGAAGCCCACATGTACTGCCATTTACAAGGTAATATGTCTTATCAGTACCATAGAAATCTGCCGCCTCTTCCATTGCAATCTTAAGAATTCCCTGCGGATTATGCAGATTATCAAAACCATCTATTTCTGTTATATCATAAGAGAACGGACTCACTCCGTCCTCAATATTCCTTTTATGTCCCGGCATATGAAAAGGGTAATAATCACTATTCGAATATTCAATAAGCTTTTTATATAAATCAGACATATATTCCTCCATTTACTTTTTTGTTATCCATCCGTGACAGGTAAACATTATGACCTGCGTATCTAAATCTCTAAGAACTTCCATAGTTCTGTCAATTCTTTCATCATCGCACACATCTAAAATGTCATCTAAAAGTATCGGCAACTTAACTTCGCCATTACCTATAGCTTCACATAACGACAGTCTGAGTGCTAAATATACCTGCATTGACGTTGCATTGCTTAGATATTTACACTCATGATAATTAGTTTCGCCTGATTCTCTGACCTTTAGACCACCTTTTTCACCTATTATAATGCTGTCATATTCTTTTCCACACATTGCATTCATTAATTCGACCATTCTGCCATTAAGAGGCATAGATGCAGCGTCCTTAAGCTTTCGGGTGCGTTTTAGTACCTCTTCTCTTTCATCTGCCAGACGCTTGTATTCATTATTAAGCTTAACCTTTCTGCTTCCTGCTGCTTTTAGCATATCTTCATATTTCTCAATTCTTGCAGAAATCTTATCCTGTGCCGAACTTGTGCCTGTCTCTAATCTTCTGTTAATTTCCCTTAACTCTCCCTTTAATTCTCGTATCGAATAACCATTATAGCCCAATTTATCTAGTACAGCATTAATTCTATCATATTCCCGTTCATATCTGTCATCTTTATATCTGCCATCTTCATATATATCATCTTCTATATCTTTTTCATCCGTATCTTTCCATTTATTTTGTGGCATATTATCTTTCATCTTCTGCCTGCTGATACTTAATTTAAGCACGAAAAATATCATAAAAACGCCTATAGCTAATAGATAACCCTTAAAGAAGCCTTTATCCATAAAATTATTTACACCGTAGACTCCACCTATCCCGAGCATTATTATGGCAGCAATTGATAGATAATACTGGTTCCTTGCTTTCTTAAATCTCACATTACTCTCTATATTTCTCCCCCTATTCTTCGTTCTACATTCTTTATCTCTCTTTCTCTCTTCGTCAATATTTTCCAAATCTTCAATTACGCCCTCTAAGATATCCCTTTCACGCACCAACATTGAACTTTCTTCAGTTCTCTGGTTCCTTAGATTATCCCCTTCTTCTTTTAATCTTTCGATTTCCTCCGAAATGTCATCAATTTTTTTAGCAACATCGATAATTTCACCGGAGGTTCCTCTTTTAGACTTTAATTTCTCCATCTCTTTTTCTATCTGCTCCAGGTCATCTACAGAATTATCATCTTCATCAAAACCTGCTGCCATATTGGTAATTCTTTCAAATATGTCATTACCGATTTCGCCTTTCAGATAATCTCTGTCACTTCCTGCAAATATAATCTTCTCGAATTCATAGACTTTAAGTCCCAGAAAATATTCTCCGACTTCATATTCCTTTGGCACTTCAATCTCTCTGCCCGCCTCGTTATAGATATGTCTTACATCAAATGCAGGTGTTTTGCCAAATTCTTTCTCTAACAGATATTCCGAATCACCTACAACGAATCTCATATTTCCACACATCTGACTTCCATCAAATGGCTGGTATTTTCTTCGTAAATTCTGTGATATATCCTTAGACTTTGAATTACAACCATATAACAACATCTTTATAAAAGCCATTATCGTGCTTTTGCCAAATTCATTTTTGCCATAGATAATGTTAAAGCCTGATTGAAATTCCATATTGAAATTCTTAAGCCCACCAAAATTACCTATATGTATACCTCTTATCGCAAACCTGTTTATTATCCCCTTTTCTTCTGATACTTCCTCTGTATTTTCTATACAATTGTCTTCTATTTCCACATAATATAATTCCGATAACTCACGTTTTATGGCATTAGTATTAATCCTTCCTGACACTTTGCCCGTAAGGATTATTCTGTATAAATTATCTCTGTATTTTTCTCCCAAATTTTCTATCGCAAAACGTTCGATAGCTGCCGCTATCTTTACCGCATTTACACCTGTAAGTGACTGATTTTCGTTGACACTTCCGATTTCCTGACCTAAATTCGCATTTATGAAAAACCGGCTTTCTTTTACATTTCCAAAATGCTGACTTTCTACCACATTTCCAATCTGTGATTTCGCATCTAACTTTATCCTTATTTCTACGTATCTACGTTCGCACACCTCGACAAATTTCATGTTGGCATACCCCTGCCCCACAATTCCTAAATAGATGCCCTTAGTCCCTTTCATACCAAATGACATTCCTTGCGGACAGCCACAATATGCATAAGTACTGTAGCCTCTATGCAGGACCTCTGTCTGCTTATGAATATGTCCAAGTGCCAGATAATCGAATTCATTGTCCTCAATCTGCTTTAAACTTATAGGATTATATGGATTCTTAGACTGCTGTCCCTCTACAGTCCCATGAAATATACCAAGATTAATCGTATCATCATCATTTATATTTCTCTGTTTCATAAGGGAATTCATACATATACTGTCAGTAAATCCAGCACCGTAGATTCTTGCAACAGCATTTCCAATACTTATCTCGTAATAATCCATTTCCCCATCAAAAATAAATACGTTCTCACAAGCCGTATTTATCCTGTCATAACAACCACCCCTGATGTAATAGTCATGATTT
Organism: Bovifimicola ammoniilytica; assembly: GCF_025567085.1. Classification (NCBI taxonomy): domain Bacteria; kingdom Bacillati; phylum Bacillota; class Clostridia; order Eubacteriales; genus Bovifimicola; species Bovifimicola ammoniilytica. The sequence continues at coordinate 92,755 of NZ_JAOQJN010000008.1, forward strand.
CCTGGCGAAATCATAATCATCGTCCTGTTAATCTGCCTAAACCTACCAATAACCCAGTTCACTAATTCATCATCAGGTCTGGCATTATCAAACAAATCTCCTGCAATAAGCATTACATCAACGTTTTCATCTTCACAAATACTAATAATTCTTGCAAATGATTTCTCTATATCATCTTTCTCACAATCATAACCCAGATGAACATCTCCTGTATGTAATACTTTTATACTATTCATATTCTGCTCCGTTATTTCTGTATAATATTAAAAAATTCCTGCGAAGTTACAGCCTTACTGAAATGATATCCCTGATAATAGTCACAGCCTATCTCTTTTAGTGCCTGCATCTGCTCCTCAGTCTCTACATATTCTGCTAATACCTTGAAATTAAGTGATTTAGCCAGATATACGATTGAAGAAATAATTTCCCTGCTTCTCTCATTTGTCATCATTTCCTTTACGATAGAGCCATCTAACTTCACAATGTCAAACTGGTTTTTTTGCAAATATTTTATCGAAGTTGAACCCATCGAGAAATCATCAATAGCAATCATAAATCCTAAATTTTTAACCTGATTAAGTGCTTTTTCGAATTCCGAATCAGATTTAATCGCCATCTGCTCAGTGATTTCTATGCACATCTCATTGTCTTTTATGTTAAATTCTTTCTTCAAATTCTCAAGAAATTCTATAAAGCTTGGTTCAAGTATCGTCGATATCGTAATATTTACGGATATCTTATATGATTTATCCGTTAAACCTGTAATAAATTGATAATCATATGCTGCTTCCTCAAATAAATATCTCTCTAATTTGCTTAAGATTCCTGCTTCTTCTGCAATCTTTATTATCAATGGGGGATAAATATATCCATGTATAGGGTGATTATATCTTAATAATGTCTCTGCCCCTATACATTTAAAATCATTATCATATTGCAACTGGTAGAATAATCTTATATCCCTGTCCTCTAATGCATTCTTTATATCTGCTGCCAGACATTTTGCAAGAGCTCCCGGTACACCAGGCACTTCTAAAATATTGATTTCTTCGTTATCATTTTCAGCCTTCTTTAAAATATTAGTAAGTTCATTCATTCTCGCAGCTTCGCTTCGCATCTTCGACTTATCATACATTTTAACAAATGGCATATAGATAATCACACCTACCACCACTATAACTATCTGTAAAATCGCACCACACATCGAACCCGTTGCTTTATATCCGCTGAGAATTATAGGGGTTGTCCATTCAACATCTCTTATAATCATCGGAACAAAACCGAATTTCATTGCTAAATATGAAATACAATATGCCACAACCGGAGTTACTAAAAATGGTGCAAGCAAATAAGGATTATAGATAATCGGATAACCAAACACCATTATCTCATCAACATTAAATAACATTGGTACTGTGGCAATCTTCGAGAGATTTCTGTTAATTTTCCTCTTACTGAAAATGGCTACTGCCACCAAGAGACATATAGCTGTTCCGCAACCACCAACTAATACAAAATGATGGAAAAATGTCTTAGAAAGTATCTCTGTAGGTTGTTTTCCCTCGGCAATCAACTCTATATTCTTAGCTGTTCCCGATGAGAAAATTTTACCTGACACATCTTCTAATACGTCATCGCCATATATTCCTAAGAACCACATTACACAAGATGTCACTACAAATTTAAAACCATTTAGGAATGTTGCTTCCTTACCTTTGAAAATAAGTCCTACAACCGTCACGTAGAATTCCTGGAAGCAGTCTACATCAAATACTATACAGACTAAATAATTAATTATTGCTGCAAATATTACCAAAGCAGCTGCCGGAATCATCGCAATTATTGCATCATTGAATTCTAAATCAATGCCATCTGCATATAACCTGAATGGAATCTTAATATTGTTAATAATTGCAACATATAATTTTGACACTATAATACCACAGAATATTGCCGTAAATATTCCCTCTGTACCAAAATGTATATAATTAAAGTCATTTACATTTACATTTACACCGCATAAAATAAAAAAAGACACAACAGTAGTTAAGGCTCCGACAAATGCATAATTGCTCTTCGCTCCCAATGCCATTATGAAATAGGTTGAAATTGAAAATGCCATATATACAGATATAAGTCCAAATGTTGCATCATATATGAAATTAAGCATCTGAAGAAATGCTCCCGAAAAAATATGCGAAATGAATCTCTGATATCCATCAAATGGCATACTCTTTAGAATAAGTGCAAAGGAACCCAGCATAAGAACGGGGATTACCATAATTATTCCTCGTCTTATTGCACTTATTATCTCACTATTATCCATTATATATATAATTTTTTTTAATAAATTTTTCAACTTAAATTCTCCATTCCCCGATTAAGTTATGCTTTGCTTTCAATGACTTTTATCGACTTTTCTTTTAAAAATTCTATCACATTTGTATCACTTACGTCAACAAAACTATTCCTGTCCATAACTATAACTTTTTTATTGAAAATGATTATCATACTATTTTTCATTATATATACGACATCAAAATCTTTATACATTACTGTTAACTCTGTTTTAGATGTCTCCTGCTCTAATCTGTCATCATAGAAGCGGTATTCCATCTCTACCTGATAATGTGAACTGTGTAACTTCGCAAACCTCATAAAACTTTTCTTTGTTCCCCACTTGTATCCCCATATATTCCAGAAAATAATCGCTAATCCAAGTACAAGAAACGGAATGCATATTATCCAGTCAAAGTATAAAAAGCCCGCAAATGCAATAAACAACATAATTATCGCATAAGCGGTAGAAATTACTCTTAACATTTTGTGACTTGTCTTATAACTTGATATTATTCCCTCTGAATACATATCAAGAGTTAAATTTGTTCTATTTATATAACGTGGTTTCATCTTAATCCTCACTTCTTTTATTTTGAAACCATTACTGTACCCATACCATTCTTTCCATATGTAAGACCTTCATAAACCTTTTCTCTGACCTGCATAACCGGTTTACTGTTATCCTGCTTACTTACAGTTTCAAATGAATCTCTAAGTTTAATCATCATATCACGTACCACTTCAAGGTTCACGTCCTCTCTCCTAAGCTCTGACTTAAGGAGGCACTCATTTGCAAACATATATAAATTCATTAATTCAAATGAAATCTTATATCTGAAGTCGAGTACCGATGACAATTCATTTACAAATTGTCTGGCTTTCCTGACATTACGTACAAAATCGGTAACATTACTATTATCAAATGAATCTCTCGCACTGTCAAGATAGTTTATAATAATTTCATAAGTTATAACGACAATCTGAGTTCTGTTCGACTGACTTATACGCATAGAAAACTGATTAATCTCTTCTCTCGTCATATTGTCCTCTTTTCCGCAGATGTTTACATCGGAGGAATAGCGAGCAAAATTTCAGATTTTGCTCTATTTTCCTATTTCTATTACTGTAATAACTGTAATACTTTTTCTGGTAACTGGTTAGCCTGTGCAACCATTGATACACCTGCCTGCTGTAACACATTCTGCTGTGTGTAATTTGTCATCTCTTCTGCCATATCCACGTCTACCATTCGTGATAATGCCGATGTCATACTTTCCTGTGTCGAATCAAGACTTGTTACGGAGTACTCCAATCTATTCTCATACGCACCTAAGTCTGATCGTGCTTTAGATACCCTTGAAACCGCCTCTTCGATAATTGTTATTGCCTTACCACAACTGTCAGATGTTGAGAAATCCAGCTGGTCAAGATTCAGCGAATTGCTTGAAATCTCCGGAATAATGATATCCATTGTCTGATTTGCATTTGCTCCAAGCTGAATAGGCATTGCCCCAATATTCCAGAGTTCTATTGTCACATCACCTGTAAAATTCTGTTCGGGATCAACTGTACATTCAAATACGAATCCATTTACATCTGTAACTTTTACCTTATTATTCTCGGATGTAATAACTGCTGTATCACTGAAACCGATTCTGTTACCATCATCATCTGTAAGAAAATCTGCACTTCCATCCCCATTAATAGTAAGTCCATATTCTCCTGCCAGCACCGTGCTATCATAATATGTAGCTTTAATTCCACTTGTGAGGTTCTTTTCACCGTCTGCATTCTTAACTGTAGCATAACTTCTTCTCTGAACTTCACCATTTAATAACTTTGTATTATTGAATTCTGTATCACTTGATATTCTGTCAATTTCTTTCTTAAGTGACTGAATCTCACTGTTAATATTATTTCTGTCTTCATCTGTAAATGAATCATTTGCGCCCTGTACAGCCAATTCATTCATTCTCTGTAACATAGACTGAATCTCTGCCATTGCACCCTCTGCTGCCTGCGTAACAGAAATTCCATCAGATGCATTCATACTTGCTCTGTTGAGATTCTTTATCTGTGTTTTCATCTTCTCTGATATGGCTTTACCTGCACCATCATCCTTTGCTGAATTTATTTTATAACCCGAAGATAATCTCTCAAGAGATTTCTGTAGACTTTTTTCTGATTTTGATAAATAACCATTTGAAATAATGGCTGACATATTTGTTCCAATTCTCATAGTATTCTCCATTCCGCAGACGTCTTCCTCAGAGGAACCGCGACTTGAATATCGGATTCAGTTCTGCGATAAAGACTATTTGCGGCGTCTGCGACACAAATAGCCGTGCGAAAGAATTACTGCATCGGTGCAATTCTTTCGCACTGTTCTGAATAATATTTCATACTTTGCAGCACCTTAAGCATTATACTTTATTTATCGGTCTGCCCTGCGTATTTCTTAATACTAGAAATATACTCTTTTGCCACTTTGAACAATGTACTCGTTGTTACTTTATTAACATTTTTGCTATAAGCTCTGTTATTTCCGGCATAGCCTGTATCAGTTTTGCTAAGATTCTTAAGATTTAAACCAAGATTTTCTATCCGAGCCTTAAACTCCTCGGCAAATCTCTCATAATTCTCATTATCTATTGCATTATCACCAATCATTATAAGTCCCTTTACATCAGTATCATTAATTGTGAATTCTGCATTGATGTCCGAATCTTTCATTCTGACAGTGACTTTTCCTTTTTCACTTTCTCCTGTTTCAATAGTAATTTTTACCGTTGATAATTCACCATTAATATTAGCCGGCACATAATATGAGTTTCTGGCAGCCGAACGTTTCACATAATTCAGCATTCTGTTTACTGACCTTATGTCTTTAACATCAATATGTGATTTATTCATAAGAGCTTCCTTAATATCACCTGACATTTCATTAAGCGCAGCATTTAATCTGTCTATATCCAATGTATTAACTTCCGAATTTCCATCTATGTCTCTCGATAAATCATAATATTCCGTCTCCACGTTAGTGCCATCCGCATTATTAGAAGTACCATCTAATATTTTAGTAATTTTATCTAAATCTCCACTGACCTTCTCATCATCACATATTCTCTTTATCTTAGAATATGTCTTTCCGCCATTCATCGTATAAAAAGCCAATCCTAATATATTAGAATTGTTCACAACCGTTCCGTCCTCATAAATATTTAGAAGCGTTTCTTCACTTATCGTCTGTAGACTCTGAACTTCTTCTACCCTGAGTATATCATAATCAGAATTCTGTGTATCTGTATCATTATTTTCCGACTTGTTAACTTCTATATTATTCGCTGCCTTATTTGCTCCTATTGTATCAAATGTTGTTTTCTTTGCTCTTTCTAAGAAGCTCTGACTGTCGAAATAATCTAACTGCTTATCGATATTACTGTCTGATAATTTAACCTCATCTGATAAGCCAAGTGAATCATCAACTATCATATCATTTCCTGTATTATTAAGGCTTCTTGCAGCTGTAAGCAGACTTCTCATAGTCACTTCACTGCCCTGTTTCATAACAGCTCCGATAGCTTTTCTGTCACCCTTTTCTACCATTCGGATAAGTCTATATACACCAATATATGCATCTTTATCCTCCTTACTTATTTCTTTGTTCTTCTCAAGTTTCCACAGATATTCACTATATTTTTCCACTTCGTCAGTGTCCATATTTTCATTAATTTTATCAAGTTCTTCATTAAGAGTCTGAATATCTGTTTTCAGAGGATTGATACCATTTGCAATCAGATATGCAGTTGTACGTGGTGTCAGATTATCAATAAGCTTTGTCACCTCACTATCTAGTTTCTTAATATCATTTATATTTTTCTCATCAATAATCATCTCATTATATGCAAGAATTCGAATTGCTCTCTGATTGTCGGTGCTATCTTCAAGCTCCAAATCTTCCAACATTTTATCAATTCCCGTAAATGCTTTCTTTAAAGAATCTCCTAACTCTCTATCCGGTTTAGTACCTAGTGTATCATAAGCTATCTGTGCTGATTTCAGAATATTTTCCTTAACAGCACCCTCAACCGTAATATCTTCAACATTGAATTCTATATTATTATTAAGTACATCTCCAAGCACATATGACGGAATTCTTGCAAATGCTTCCATATAATTTGCAGTTTCATTAAATATTGAAATATTTTCATCATTTACAACTGTTCCTGTCTCATTGAAGATATTTGTCACGTATTTAACTTCAATATTCTTAAGTTCTTCTACTAATTCCGAAAGTCCTGTTATCTCAACATTAATTCCATTTTTAATCATTAAAGCACTTGCTTCTACTGTCATCTTAAGTCTTAATTCTTCAAGATTCTTACGTTCAGTAATAATCTTCTTGTGCATTTCATCGGTAATATTATCTGTACGCTCTTTCGTATATTTGTACGATGTATCTTCCTCCTGACGTTTCATATTAAGAAGTGTAACTTCCTTACCGTCAGTCACAAGTGTTTCTATCTGCTCATCCGTTCCATTATGAATTATCTCGACAGCTTCTATGGAATCTGATTTAATATCAGAATAATAATTAGCAGATGTCGAACCTGCACTTAATCCATAAGACACATTTAATGCAATCTTTTGTATCCAGTTATTTTCACTAATTTGATTATTGGAGATATTCTGATTAATCACATCAATCTCGCTTAATTTATATAGATTTGCTGCTGTAACAGGTATCTTATCTTCGATAAGCCATTTCGCATTAGACATATTTTCATCATTTATGTCAAAACCATTTTTATTAAGAATATCTTCTATCTGACCATATAATTCATTCCATTCTTCATCACTAAGTTTCTCATATTTTTCACTTGAGTTGCTACTATTATTGACACTATGCTCTGCTGTGTATACATTATCTACAGATAAGTCCATATCATTAACCAGCAGATACTCTGATGCTTCCCTTGATATAGGCTGTAGATTCTGTATCTTATCAAGTGTTTCCTTTATCTGGGATGCTCTTGCTCCATACATTTCTTCCAGGTCAGATATGTTAAAATCACCAACAGGTGTATAATTATCGCAATGTGTTGCTAATTCAATATCGATTCTCTCCGAAACAGTAAGAATACTTTGTGGGCTATCTTTATCAGCTATAATTCCCAACTCTTCATATTTAGAGAATTTCTCTGGCGTTACGGCCTCGGCAATCTGTTTTAAGGTCTCACCTGTAACCACTAATTCACTCGTTTCACCTACATCTGCTTTATTAACTATTCTATCATAGGCATCTTTTGTATTCTCTGAACTCTTTATAACATTTTCATCATCCATTTTACTTATCAAAATACTATTCTTGCCTGCGATATCTGATGTCTTACCCATAGCTGATTTAACTTGTCCTGCTCTTCCATCAAAAAAAGCCCCGGTACTTTTGGCAAATTCTGCTGAATTACCCTGTACCGAAGCATTTTTCGTTTTCAAATTACTAATATCAAATATTTCTGATAAATTACTTCCGTCTATATTCATGATTGCCGACCTCATTTCTATTCAATATTTTTCATAATGAATATCGGCAGTACACGACAATTTATTTAGTTTTAGTTTTCTTTCTTGTAGTTCTTCTTACAGGCTTCTTAATTACCTTAGGAGTTCTTAAGATTATAGATTCAAAACCTTTCAAATCAACTGTAAGCTTGTAATCAAAACCATCCTGCTGCTCACCCTCCGGCATGGCTTCTGCAGTATATTTGACTGAATTATTTCTATATGGATCTTCCGAACTCAGTACCACATGATAATCCCCTGGATTAGGAACACCTATTACATACTTTTCTCTCTCAATAGGAGTGAAGTTGCATATAAATGCAAGGCTGTCATTAAATGTATTAGGAGCTTTTCTGATAAAGCTGAATACACTGTTATCTCCGTCATCACAATTAATCCACCTGTAGCAATTATATTCTGTTGATTCATAAGCATACATTTCAGGATTCTCTTTATATAAATGTAAAAGCTGTTTTACATATTCTCTTATATCGGCGTGTAATGGTTCTTCTAAGAGATACCAGTCAAGGCTTCTTGTCTCTGACCATTCTTCACGCTGACCAAATTCCTGTCCCATAAACAAGAGTTTCTTACCAGGCTGTCCGAGCATAAATGTATATGCTGTCTTTAAGTTGGCTGCCTTAGTCTCTAAATCACCCGGCATCTTATTAAACATCGAATGTTTAAGATGTACAACTTCATCATGCGATAATACCAGAATGAATTTCTCACTGAATGTATATGTCATATTAAATGTCATTTTATTATGGTTAAATTTCTTAAAATATGGATCAAGTTGAACATAATCAAGAAAATCATGCATCCAACCCATATTCCATTTGAATGTAAAACCTAATCCACCTTCTTCAGGCTTCTTAGTCACATTCGGCCATGCTGTAGATTCTTCAGCTATAAGGAATGCACCCGGATCCCTTCTTTCCATAATGCTGTTAAGGTGCTTGAAGAATTCCATAGCTTCAAGATTACCATTTCCACCATATTTATTAGGAACCCATTCTCCTGCTTTTCTTCCATAATCAAGATAAAGCATTGAGGCAACTGCATCCACACGTAATGCATCTATATGAAATTTCTCTACCCAGTATAATGCATTAGCTATAAGAAAGTTGAAAACTTCATTCTTACCATAGTCGAATACCTTTGTACCCCAATCTTTCTGTTCACCTTTTCTAGGGTCTGCATATTCATATAATGGACTTCCATCAAACATCGCAAGTCCATGTTCATCTTTAGGGAAATGTGCAGGTACCCAGTCAAGTATTACACCGATTCCTAACTGATGTAGATAATCAACCATATACATAAAGTCTTTTGGTTCACCATATCTTGATGTTGGTGCATAATAACCTGTAACCTGATATCCCCATGATGCATCGAGAGGATGTTCTGATATACCCATTAATTCCACATAAGTATATCCCATGTCCTTTACATATTCTCCTAATTCATGTGCTATCTGTCTGTAATTGCAGAATCCATCCATACTGTTTGTATAATCTTTCTTCCACGAACCAATATGAACTTCATAGATAGAAATAGGCTCATCAACAAGCTTATCTGTATCTTTTGGTTTATTTTTCTTCCATTTATCATCGCCCCATTCATAACCATTAATATTAGTTATGACCGATGCATTACCAGGACGCATCTCTGACAGATTCGCATATGGATCTGCTTTATAATGTGTAGCACCATCTCGACCTGTTATAGCATATTTATATAAATGTCCCTCGTATACATCTGGAACAAATTTTTCCCATATTCCTGATGTACCAAGTCTGTCCATTATATGTATATAACCATTCCAATCATTAAAGTCACCAACTACACTTACGGCTGTAGCATTTGGAGCCCATACTGCAAAATATGTTCCTCTTACTCCATCAACCTCCATTATGTGCGCTCCCAATTTTTCATAAATCTCATAATGAGATCCGTTTCCGAACAGATATCTGTCTGTTTCTGTTATGACGTTCATAAGCTACACCTCACTTAACATTGTATATTACCCTACTCTGTTATAATTAATCAAACAACCTTTTAGAATAATTTCTCTCTCGTCATCTGTTAATTCGCCTAATTTCAGAGTAAATTCTTTCATTCCATCTTCTTTTACCACATAAGCCTTAATCTCTTCTGCTTTATCAGTTACAGCTTTGGCAATCTCTGGAATAAATATATAGTCTCCATTTGCAAATGGAAGCTCGTCCTTCTCATAAATAAATGGCAACATTCCCCAGTTGATAAGGTTAGAACGATATCTCTTTGTTGCGTATTCTTTAGCGATATTTGCCCATCCACCAAGAACTTTCTGACATGATGCAGCCTGTTCTCTTGCTGAACCATCACCCGGTTTAACCGCATATATCGTACTGCCTATTCCGATGTTTTCTCTGGATATATTATTATATGCAGCCTTTATTGTATTCATTACAGGAGTTAATTCCTCAAATGTTTCACAAGGACATTTACCATTCTCTCTTGCTTCCTCTGCTGCCTTAACAGCCTTAGCTCTTCCTACATATGCAGGATCTTTTCTTGAAAGTGTGAATTCTGCAAGTCCTAATGGGTTAGAACGATATGATGATGTCTCTCCCGATGGAATTAATTCATCTGTTGTTGTTACAGGATCATGAATCTCTGATACAACCTTTAATAAAAGATTATCTGTTAATGCTACCATCTTTGGCCAGTCCTTAATATTTGGGCCAAATTTAATCTCAACTGATGGATCAGCAACACCCTTGCTGTCAAATACTCTGTTCTCATATATTGTCTTATCGAAGAAATATCTTGGATTAGTGAAGTTAACATCAACATCTGTTGCTGCTGTTAAATATCCCTTGTTAGCCGCTGTAGCTGCAATTGAACGTGCATCCATAAGAGCAACTGAAGCAATCTGGCCATTCTGTAATTTAGAACCCTCTCTGTTAGGGAAGTTTCTTGTTGAATGTCTGATACTGAATGCATTATTAGCAGGTGTATCTCCTGCACCAAAACATGGTCCGCAGAATGCAGTCTTAACAATGGCACCTGTTGCCATAAGGTCTGCAAGTCTTCCGTTTCTTGCAAGTTCTACATAAATAGGTGTGCTTGCAGGATATATACTAAGTGTAAATTCATCTGACCCGATGCTTGTTCCCTTAAGTATGTCTGCTGCCGCACAGATATTTTCAAAACCACCGCCGGCACAACCTGCGATAATTCCCTGTTCTACATATAATTTACCATTTCTTACTTTATCTTTAAGTTTGAAATCAACCTGTCCGTCTAAACTTACTAATGCTTTCTTCTCACAGTCATCTAAGATGTCCATAAGATTAGCATTAAGTTCTTCGATTGTGTATGTGTTACTTGGGTGGAATGGCATAGCTATCATTGGTTTGACCTTATCAAGCTCTACATAAACAACACCATCATAATATGCAACATTACCAGGATTAAGTTCTTTATAATCCTCACTTCTGCCATGAATATCATAGAAATCTTTAATCTTATCATCTGTTGACCAGATAGATGATAAACATGTTGTCTCTGTTGTCATTACATCGATACCGATTCTAAAATCTGCACTTAACTTAGACACACCAGGTCCTACGAATTCAAGAACTTTATTCTTAACGTATCCGTTTGCAAATACGGCACCTATAATTGCAAGTGCAACGTCCTGTGGTCCTACGCCCTTAACAGGTTCTCCTGATAAATATACTGCGATAACGCCCGGCATATTAATATCATATGTCTGTGAAAGAAGCTGTTTAACAAGTTCAGGACCGCCCTCGCCCATAGCCATTGTTCCTAATGCACCGTAACGTGTATGACTGTCTGAACCTAATATCATCTTTCCACCGCCTGCGAGCATCTCTCTTGCAAACTGGTGAATTACTGCCTGATGAGGTGGTACATATACACCACCATATTTCTTAGCACATGTAAGGCCAAACATATGATCATCTTCGTTAATCGTTCCACCAACTGCACATAAGCTGTTGTGGCAATTAGTAAGTACATATGGAATAGGGAATTTCTCAAGACCGGAAGCTCTTGCTGTCTGGATAATTCCTACAAATGTTATATCATGGGAAGTTAATTTATCAAATTTTATCTGAAGCTTGTCCATATTACCTGATGTATTATGGTCTGCAAGGATACCATAAGCTATTGTATTCTTCGCTGCTTCTTCTTTAGTAATATATTCATTACCTAATTTTGATTTAAGCAGGTTCTCATAATCTCCTGTTGTTTCAACTACTTCTGTACCGTTTAATAAGTAAGCGCCACTCTTACTAAGTGTTACCATTTTCTCGTCCTCCTAATAATCTCGTTAGTTAGTTTTATTATACTAATTTTCAAGGGATTATGCAAACTGTTTTCACACTTTTTATATATTGCCAGAGGGCAAAATACATAAAACCACTATGCATTTGTGCAGTAGTGGTTTTATGTTCTCTATACATTCTTTCTACTAAGAAGAAATAACGTAACTATCATAGTTACTCCCTCTGACAATAACATTACCCACCACACTGATGACGCACCAAAAATCAATGGAATAATTATTACAAATAATATCGTCACTCCAAATCCTCTTAACAGACTTATTATCATTGCATATACCGACTTTAATGCTGCCTGGAAATATACTGAAAAGTATACATTTACCATCGCAAAGAACAGCGAAAGAAAATATATTCTTATAGCAGGTATTCCCTCTTTAACAACTATTTCCGATGGTTTTACAAACAGATGAATCAATCTATTAGTAAATCCGTAAATCACTCCATACATTATAATTGCAAATATTGTAATTGTCACAAACCCTATTTTCGTAAATTTCCTTACTCTTTCTTTATTTCCTGCGCCAATGCTGTACGAAACTAATGGCTGCATTGCATTTCCTGCTGAATTCATAAAGGAATTGGTTACTATCAGAGTATTTGAAATGATACTGTAGATAACAAGTCCATAATTGCCAAAATATTTAACTATCTGCAAATTAAACACGAACACAACGATTCCCCACGCCACTTCATTAAAGCATGGAGATGCACCATTAATAATTATCTTTTTAACCCTTCCAATGCTTATGCTTCGAATTCCATAATGCAGATTATTATTACGTGACAGCAAATGACTTGCTGCAATAAGCATATTTAGTGCATTTCCGATTACTGTCGCAATTATAGCTCCACTCATTCCCATATTGCATTTGTATATAAATATATAATCAAGAACTACATTAGTACACGAACCCACAATCGTTCCTGCCATTGAACGTCTTGGTGCTTCATCATTTCTGACAAAGCAGTTAATGACTGTCTGTAAAATATATACCCAGCCAAATGCAAACATAATGCTTCCATATTCTCTCGTTATCCTAATATTCTCGTCTGTTGCACCGAGTATCCTATATAATTTATTCTGCATAATAAAAGGAATAAGACTAACTAATACTCCTGTAACTGCCGCAACTGTAACTGTTGTCGAAAATATTCTCTTCTGCTCACCTTCATCTTTCTTACCTTTGGCAACCGATAGCAGTACAGAACCACCTACACCAAACAGGTATCCTATTCCAAAATACGCAGAAAATATCGGCAATAACAGATTAAGTGCTACCAACCCCTCCTCGCCTATTCCTTTTCCAATCATAAGTGTATCTGTTATGATATAAATCGCATTAAATACCATCGCACAGATTGTCGGTAACAGATATTTTATATAGAGATTTATTTCCTTTTCGTTGTCTAAGTTCATTTCTTTCCTCCGACTATACATAATTCACATTTTTAATTACTAATTTTCTATAGAAAATAAGGTGTCAAAGCAGGCTTTCGATACCTTATTCTTATAAAACAATAAAGCCTTCTTAGAATTCTCATTCCAAAAAGGCTTTAAATACATAATTTACCTGATGTCTTAATTCAGATTAATGCAAATTAATCTAATGTATAAGGCATTAAAGCTACGTGTCTTGCACGTTTGATAGCTACTGTAAGAGCTCTCTGGTGCTTAGCGCAGTTTCCAGTAATTCTTCTAGGAAGAATCTTTCCTCTTTCAGATACGTATCTTTTTAATTTGTTAACATCTTTAAAATCAATTACGTTATTCTTTTCGCCACAGAATACGCAGACTTTCTTTCTTCTACGTCCGCCTCTTCTCTTCATTGGAGAATCGCTTCTGTCGCCTTTTTCTTTATTATATGGCATCGAAAATAGCCTCCTTTTTATTTAATTTAATTAAACTTAGTTAAATGGTAATCCTTCGTCTTCCACACCATCAGGAATGTTCATAAAACCATCTCCTGCTGCACTGGAAGGTTCCGGTCTAGCTGCCTGATAGCCCCCTTCATTATTAGCTGCGGCTGCCTTACTCTCTGCAAATTCAACATTCTCTGCAACAACATCTGTTGTATACACTTTATTTCCGTCACGATTTGTGTAGCTTCCTGTCTGGATTCTTCCTTCAACAACAAGCTTTGTACCCTGATGACAATATCTTTCGATAAATTCACCAGTCTTACCAAATGCAACACATGAGATAAAGTCAGCTGTCTGCTGATCACCATCCCTCTTAAATCTTCTATCTACTGCTAGTGTAAATCTAGCTACTGCTGACGACTGATCCGAATATCTTACATCAGGATCTCTTGTAAGTCGTCCCATAAGAATAACTTTATTCATACCTGCCTCTTTCTAGATATAACAATATCTGTTGTATTTTTTAAAAATTATGCTTCATCTTTAACACATAAAAATCTGATAACATTTTCCATAATACGAACTGAGTTCTCAACTTCGTTTGGACAATTAGAATCAGACTCAAATTTGATGAAATAGTAGAACGCTTCTCTCATTTTCTGAATTTCGTAAGCTAATCTCTTCTTACCCCATTCATCAACGTTAGTAACTGTACCACCGAAACGAGTGATGTACTCTTTTACTCTTTCGATTGTTGCAGCTCTTTCATCATCTTCGAGTTTTGCGCTAACAACTACTGCTAATTCATATTTGTTCATGCGTATTTTACCTCCTTTTGGTCTCTGGTCCCCTGATTAGCAGGGAACAAGGATATTTTAAATAATATATCACGAATAGACAGTTTACCATACATTTCTAAATTATTCAAGGGGTTTTGACAATTTAATTTATATTATCAAAAAGGCGAGGTCAGAATCTATCTGCCTCGCCTAATATCACTCTACCCATCTGTCATATATAGTTTCCATCTTTATCTTTCTTCGGCTTAACAAACGCTTTATTGCTGTTTGCATTTTTGATTACCCCGGTAAATTTTAACGCACTTGTATCATCGCTTAAGCCATTAATTATATTATTTATAGCTTCTTCATTTCTGTCATACCGTCTTTCATCCATATAAAGTTGCATTAGTTTATCATCTTTAGTCCAGATGTATACAATATAATAGCCTGTTACAGAACCGGAAAATCCGTTATTCTCTACTTCTTTGGTTCCATCATTCATTTCTCCTCTTTAGATAAAACATACTCTTTTTATTATGTATAATATAACATATTTTAATTCTATAAAGTTAAAAAGAGACGTCTACTACGAAAGCATTCGTCTCTTATATATATTCAATTTATTTATATATAATTTCTATATTAAATTAAATATACTAAATATTTTCTACGCCTAAATACAACTATCTTATAAACTCAACGTTTTCTCACAAAAGTGTGTAATCATTTTATACGTTTACGGATGCATTACTCAAGATTTAACTTCTTAGAAAGCATATAATTTGAAATCACAAAGTAAACGACTGCCATAAATATTTGTAGTAGTAACATTATAAGGAAATATACAATCATTGGGTTTGCAATAGTATTAACCATCTGTTTAACACTTGTAATTTCATTTTCAATATTATCCATCTTCGTGGTTAAATCAGGTACAACCATCATAATTAATGATGTAATAAAGCCCATAACATAATTTAATAAGAAGTAAAATACTATTGAGCCTAATATTTTATGTTTAACAAATATCTGACCTAATGATAATGATGCCATAAAATTCAAAACATTTACAAATATCTGTGCAATTATAAGTAATACTAACAGCACTAATGCAATTGACATTTTAGGATATGACATCATATCTTTAAATTCCTTGATAAATTTGTTCATACCTCTGGTAAATTTAGGTTTGCCAACAAAGAATAAAAATAATGATAGTAACATTGCCAATATACTCGACATAATCCATACTGAATATGTGATTACCCTTGCTACAAGATGCTGCCACATTTTTACCGGAAGTGTATGTGATAAATACCCCTGATCGCGCAACATATTCTGGTAAAATCTTTTAATTACCAATACAAGACTTAATAATGACATAAATGCCATAGCCACCACATATACCACTGTCAATATAACTGTCATTATCTTGAATACAGTATTCTCAAACGGAATATATATGCAGAATCTTGTCAGTAATGTAAGTACTACCAGCGAGCAAAAAAGCATTACGAACATTTTATAAGTAGCTTTAAATTCATTTTTAATTAATTTACCTAACATCTGAACACCTCCCTGAATAATGCATCAACTGATTTACCTTCAATAGAACGTATCTCATCAACTGTCTTATGTAATTTCAAATCACCATTCTGTATAAATATTACTTCATCTAACACCTGTTCAATATCAGTAATTAAATGTGTAGATATTATAACGGACGCCTCAGGATTATAATTAGAAATAATTGTTCTAAGGATATAATCTCTTGCTGCCGGATCAACACCACCAATTGGTTCATCTAACATATAGAGTTTAGCCTGACGGCTCATTACGAGAATTAACTGAACTTTTTCTTTAGTTCCCTTAGACATTGTCTTCATCTTATCCTTAGGATTAACTTTCAGGCTGCTAAGCATATCAAATGCCTTGTCAGCATCGAAGTCCTCATAG
Organism: Bovifimicola ammoniilytica; assembly: GCF_025567085.1. Classification (NCBI taxonomy): domain Bacteria; kingdom Bacillati; phylum Bacillota; class Clostridia; order Eubacteriales; genus Bovifimicola; species Bovifimicola ammoniilytica. The sequence continues at coordinate 109,616 of NZ_JAOQJN010000008.1, forward strand.
AAGTCCGAAAAGAAATTAATCATCTGAACCGGAGACATATTATCATCTAAATATGTTCTCTCAGGAAGATATGAAACTATCTTTTTAGTCTCAACACCTACTTCGTGACCACCAATAAGAATCTCTCCTTTTGTTGGTTGTAAAATTCCATTGCATAATTTAATAAATGTAGATTTACCACTTCCATTTGGTCCAAGCAGTCCAATTATCTTTCCTTTTTCCAAAGTAAGATTTAACCCATTAAGTGCTGTCTTAGGACCATATGATTTAGTCAAATCTCTTGCTTCGAGTATTATATCGCTCATATTTCTCCTTACCTTTCACTTTCAATATTTTTCTAATAATTCAATAATTTCTTTCTTTGAATATCCCAATTCTTTCATATTGCTGCAGAATTTCTTTATCAGGTCTTCTGCCATCTTTTCCTTTATCTCTGCAATTTTACTTTCATCATCTGTAATCATTCTTCCAGATGTCCTCTGAGAATATACCAGACCAATTCTCTCTAATTCAGTTAATGCTCTTTGCACAGTATTCGGATTAACAGCCGCTTCTGATGCCAGGTCCCTGACTGTCGGAAGCCTATCACCGGGCTTATATTTTCCAGAGATAATCATTCTCTGAATCTGCTCTAATAACTGCGTATAAATCGGTCTGTCATCTTTAAATTCCCATGCCACTTTTATCTCTCCTTTCCAGATAGTATATGTGTATCTCCCGGTTAATTTAAAAGGTCACCGTCAAATGCAATGATTTTACTTGTCATTCAAATAACGCCTTGTATTGTGTTAATACATTATTGTATTAAGCAATTAATACAATAGCACCATAGTAATGCTTTGTCAATATACTTTTTTATATTTTCCCCTTAATTTTTATTATTGCTCTCTAGTCTGGTTTAGTTTATAAAACTTCCATCTTTCATCTCTACTATTCGGTCACATTTTTGAGCCACGTCTTTATCATGGGTAATAATTATTATTGTCTTACCTAACTTATTTAAGTCTTTAAACACCTGCATAATCTCTAAGGATGTATTGCTATCTAAAGCACCAGTTGGTTCATCTGCCAATATAAACACCGGATCATTTACTATAGCCCTTGCTATTGCAACACGTTGTTTTTGCCCACCTGATAATTTATTTACCGGTTTATTTGTCAAATCTCCTATTCCAACTGATTCTATTGCTTTTATAGCAGTTTTCTTCTTATCTTTTTTCGATTTGTCAAACAACAATGGCACCATAACATTTTCTATAACTGTATACTCCTCAATCAGAGCAAAGTCCTGCATTACTATTCCTATCTTTTTATTACGAATTTCTGCCTTTTTGCCATTACTTATATCTTTAACATTTATATCATCTATAAGATAGTCGCCACTTTCAAAATCATCAATGCAGCCTAATATATGCATAAGTGTAGATTTTCCTGCACCTGATTTACCAATAATAGCCAACATTTCTCCGTCATTAATGCTAAGATTTATTCCCTTTAATGCGCAAAACGCATTTGCTTTCTTATAATTATACGTCTTATTTATATTTACTAACCTAATCATATTAACCTCATTTCTGAACAACTTGCCATATTATCTTTCCTGTTTGATTAGTTCTGCCGGTTTGTTTCTATGCAAAATCGACAACGGCATAATTATCGCTAAAAGGACAAAACACACCCATATACCTGCAATAATCATTCCTTCCTCAATTCCTATGCTTATCCTGTTGACAATACGAGGGAACTTCACTTTCATTATCAAATATTCTGCTGTAGATAACACAACTGACATTCCTATGCTGCATATAATAGAAAATCCTGTTATTTTAACGATACCGTTCCATTTCATGCCTGTAATATAATATATTGTATAATTTCTTAGTCCTTCTAATGTAGAAACTGCCGATATTGATATTATGCAAATAATAGAAATCATTATCACAACAATTGCAAAAGGCATAAATTCCATCTTTACTTTTCGAATCTGCACCATACTATTGTTATTGATTATTTTCATTTCAACAGTGCTACTTGGTAACTGTTCATAGTTCGTCACCTTGATACGATATTTCCTTATTTCTTTCGCTATCTCATCAACTCTTTCATCAGATATGCTATCGTCACATCTTATCAGAACACCACCATACGTAACAGATTTTACTGCATTATTAAACTTCGAAAATTCTTTCTCAGTAGTGACAAAAATCATATCTTCATTCTGTTTAACATCAAAAGACGAATAAAAGCTGTTATAATACATTTGATCTGTTGGAGAATATTTGATATTACCGGCTATCCTTTCGCCATCTCTAAACACGCCAACCACGTTAATATTAACATTTTTTATTGAACCATTCTCATCATAATAGTACGACTCTATCATATCTCCTGAATCTATTCCATACTCATTTTCCGATACAAGCACATTAATAATGCTTTTATCATTTGGATTACTCTCGTACCATTTTCCGGATTTAAGAGCCGGCATCAATTTTTCATCATTCTTATCAAAAAGATATAACTTTTTGATATTATTTTCGCCTTCATCATAATATAAGCCGGACTCTTCAAAAATCTTATAGGATTTAATTCCCTTAATACTATCTAATTCTTTTACAAAATCATCTTTTAAAATTCCATCAGTATCTAAAAGACACAGGCCTTTATTACCAATGTAATCTTTAATTACATTGTAATACTTGTATGATGTTTTCATATTGCCAACAGTAAGCAGAACCATAATATTGGCTGCTGACAACAGTAGCCATATAAGTATGTTTCGTCTAATATTCTTAATGTATTCTGACATACATAAATCTATCATTTTCTCCCACCACCTCTTATAAATGTAATTGTTTGTTTATTTAACACCTTTAAAATGTTGTATAATGCACAAATTATAACTGCCATCAAATAAATAGTCAAAAAATCTTCGTATAAATATTTGTCAAAAATATCCGTAAAATATATAAAAACATCTTTACCATATGGAATTATAACATTATTAAATAGCAGTAATGACACCCCATATGAAACAAGACACATAGAAATTATCTCCAGCAAATTAATTATGACAATCTGAATCTTCTTAGCTCCACACAAAGACAAAATAGCATTATATTTAGTTCTTGTTCTCAATATATATCCATATACAATGCCAATGTTAATTACCGACATTCCAAGTATTATAGCTGCAATTATAAAATATGTTTTATACATGTACTTAACATCATTAGAAAACTTCTCCGGCATATAAACATAAACCTGATTGTCAAAAAGGCTTAACATCTCTGTTGCAAATTCATTATATTCAGATACCGTCGGCAATGTCGCTAATTGTATGCCAATTGCATCTATCTGCATTTCATCATCTGCCGAAAAGAATGGGACTTCAACAACTTTATCACTCGCATTCCCTATATATCCTTCTTCATAAAAATGTCCAACAACTTCATACTCTGTTCCGTTTATGTAACACTTTTTGACATTATCATACCCTCCATTAGTTACTAAAACCTTCTTACCACTATAAAATTCATCATCCGTATATAAACGTCCAATTCTGTTAGGTTGTGAATCTAATATCGTTTTCTTCCACTCGTCATCTACTATAATATTACCATTTCTATATGTAAAATGCATCCATATTGTAGTGTTCTCTTCCTTATCATATCCATCAATAACAACACTTCTAACTTTATTTCCATAGCTTTTTAAAAGCTTATATAATGATGGCTTTATCTTTTCCAGTGGCAAATACACATCATGATATGAGTTTGCATCCAAAAATCTTTCAGAATATCCTGCACTTTCTGATTCTCTTTTTGTATTCATTATCATTCCATATGCCATGAACGAAACCACTACCGACACAATCTGCGAAAAAAGAAGTATCATAATCATCATTTTGTTATTTTTAAAAAACCTTCTTATATTTAGTATAAATAACTTACAAAACACTTCCCATCACCCACCTTAATCATAGTAATACACTTCTATTTTTGATACAGTTTTACCATTATATGAAGTAAATACCATACTACTATTCCCATTATCATAATAATAATAACTTGTCTGTTCTTCACCCTCAAGTGCCTCACTCGGTTCATTTAATATTTCTTTTACTTCCGACATCAAAGTTCCCAATTCTATTCCTGAAATACTGATATGACACATTTCTGTATTTACATGTGTCATATCTTTATCATATGCAGTCACTCCAACAACTCTACCTTTACTAACATCATATGTATCATCTTCAGGTTCAATCTTAATTGTAATATTAGTAAATTCATCTTCTTTACGTAGGTCGCACCATAACGCTCCTATATCTTCTATTTCATCTTTTAATTCCTCCACATTCAATCCAATATTAATACTTAAAGTATCCGGAACATCTTTCACATCAAACGGAAATCCTATATTTTTACCATCTATGGTAAGCGTGGACCATATATCTTTAAAATCATACCTATTGAAAATTCTCTCTTCTTTTTTTGCCACAATTGGTTTTTTTTCTTTTCTTAATCCACATCCACTACACAGTATCATTGTTATTATCACACTGGTTATCAATAATTTCTTGCATACTCGTCTCTTCATTATATACCTCCATTTAAAATAATTATTTTAGGTTATACAAAATAAGGAGGTCGAAAAACCTCCTTATTTACATTAACTATTTTGTTTTATTATGTATGTAAGGGCATCAGCTACACCTGTACTTGAAGATGTACTATTATATACAGTACATGTCACATAATACGAATATATCGTATCTGATATTCTTACTACGCCACCTGAACTTATATCCTTTCCACCTGCTATATTTCCATTATTATTGCTCCTTGCTCCATCTGCAACACCCTTTTTATATCTGGTCGTCGTAATCGTTATGTATCTGGAATTATTCGTATTATTTTTTGCTATTCCATATACCGAAGCTTTATCAACACGAGCACTCAAACTGCTGTAGGAACCTGGTAAATTTACCGATGTTGTTCCCGAAACCGCTACTAATACATCACTTGTTTTCGTTGCTGCTATGCATATTGTAGACTGTATAAATAACGCAATTAACAACATGCCAGCAAAAATTCTCTTTCTCTTAATCATCTTGTATTCCTCCTTGTATCCCGATTAATATTTACCACTCAAATATACCTCTTAATAGCTATTTTTATTTATTCATTTAAGTGATAATTAATTTTAACATTCGACATTTTTTACGTCAAGTATAACTTTTCGACATTTTTCGACATACTATATTTTACTATTTATCCCGTAATCCTCTCGTATTTCTTTCAACTGTAGTTCGTGGCAGCATAACCTGGTGTCCACACCCTATGCACTTTAATCTGAAATCTGCCCCCACACGAAGTATTTCCCATTCGTAGCTTCCACAAGGATGCTTCTTCTTTAGTTTCACAATTTGTCCAACATCATATTGCATATTATTTCACACCTTCTTTATAAATATTTTATCTTAAAGACGTAGGCAGGAATTTTAAAATCTAATTTAATTTCTGACACATAAGAATAATCCTTCTTTTAAGCCTTTTCTTTTACTACAACCTACATTAATTCAGGTCTTTTGTCAATAAAAAAATACAGCATCGCAATATCTCTATTACAATGCTGTATTTATCTATCTAATATAGTTTTTGTCCACCCATTTTATATAATTTGTACTCTCAGAATCCATATGAATTCCGAGAGCACATATAATCTTACATAATATTACTTTGATTATATTTATATATTACTTTTTATTCTACGTTGATTCCATCTGTTTCGTAGATGAATTTTACACTTGTGCTTTTGCCTTCTACTGCATCTGAGTAAATATTGTAATCTTTAGCAAGATTTACAGTAGCTTTGATTCTTTCTGTAATTGTTGTCAAATCTCCGTTTACGAAGTCTGATACTTTACTGATTGCTTCGTCATTGAACTGTTTCATACCTGAGCTTAATGTCTCTGCTCCTGTCTGTAATTCACCTATTCCTGATGCTAACTGGTCTGTTCCTGATAAAAGTGTATTAACATCTTTAGCTGTTGGTTTTGTTCCCTCATATAACTGGTTTACTGAAGTTGAAAGTAAGTTTGCACCATCATATAATGTTGATACACCAGGCTGTAACTGATTCTTAACTGCTCCATATAACTGGTTTACACCACTTGCTAAAGCTGCTGAACCATCTTTAACCTGTACTGAACCTGCCTGTAATTTACCAATTCCTGCTACTAACTGTGACATTGAACTATTTAACTGGGCTGTTCCCTGTACTAATGTGTTGCCTTGTGTCTTAAACTCACTAAGTCCATTCTGTAATGTTGATAAACCATTTGATACACCGCTTGCACCATCTGATACAGATTTTGCGCCCTGTGTAAGTTTAGTCAACTGTGTATTCATTGATTCCGGATTCATGCTCTGAAGCATTGTCTTAAGTGCTGTATTAGCACCTGTTAGCTGCTGAATCTGTGCATTATACACAGCTATTTCCTGTGCTGTCAGATCTGCTCCTGTCTGTGGATTCTTACCACCACGTATTACTGCGTTTAACTGTGCAATACTCTTTTCATTATTAGAAATGCTGGTATTAATTGTCTGAATCATTGTAGTTAACTGTGATACTAATTCGTTAACACCATCTGATACCTGTTTTGAGCCATCTGCTACTGCCTGTGAACCGTTTTTAAGTCCATAGTTTACATTTCCATTTGCATCCTTCTGGTCATCAAAACCTGCTAACATTTTATCTACATACGAGAATAATGTGTTTGAACCTGTTGCAATATTATTAACTGCACCTGTTACAGTGTTGTTATCTGTGCTTCCAACTGTACCTACGCTATTAGCAAGGTCATTTAATCCATTGCTGAGTTCTGCTGAACCCTGTGCTAACTGGTTAGCTCCTGATACTGCACCGTTATCACCTTCCATAGCTCCAACAATCTGTCCGACACCATCTGAAATCTGTTTTGTTCCGTCTACAAATGATGGAACTTTTTCATTTAATAATCCGATGTTTGAATTAACTGTATTAACATAAGTTTTAATACCTGTGCTGTATGTTCCAAAGCTATTCTTTAATGTCTTAAGTCCCTCATTTAATTTTGAAGAACCTGTCTGTAATGCATCTGTAGATTCTACTAATTTCTTAACAACATCTTTTAAATCATCTACTGCTGTTACACTGTCTACATCTACTGCTGAGATTAAATCTGCGCTTCCCATTGTAAGTGTTAAAGCTAATGAGAAATCTTCTACATCGGCTGTTACTTCAACTGTTTCAGGGAATTCTGTCTTGCTGTCACCTGTTATATCTGAAAGAGCAAGATTTGAATTCATTCCAGGAAAACCAAGTCCGACTACTACTAATCTGTTACCATCTGAAATAACTTTTCCTGAATTAACTTCTACATTTCTGAATTTATTTCCATCAAGTATCATTCCTGAAATCATTGTAAATGGTACATACATCTCTGTCTTTTTACCATTAACAGTAATTTCCTTCTTCTGATTATTTGTATACTCAAATTTAATAGTTACTTTACCGCTTTTTCCAGCTATCTCTGATGGAGACATTTCCTTGCCGTCTAAGAGATATGTTACCTTAACATCTACAGGAAGCTGTTTATCTGTAGTTCCCTGATAATAGATATCTTCTCCGTTTGCATTCCATGTGATTGCTCCATCTTCTCCTGTTATATAATCGGCATCTGATTTTACATTTTCAATATCTTTTAAATCTGATTTATCTTCGAGTTTATCGCTGCCATCTTTATTCTTTAACCAGTCACTTACAATTGTTTTATTTACATTTCCATTTGCATCTGTAAGTACATATACTGTTTCTTCTTTGTCTTCTCCGACTTCATTGAATTTGACATTGCTTTCAATTGTATTCTGAATTGTCTTAGCATCTTTACTTGTATCAGCAGATGCAACCTTTTCATTTCCGCTTAATGCTGAGTAGCTGATTCCTGCAATTGCAAGTAATGCTGCCAGTGATATTGATATAGTCTTTACTAGTTTCTTCTTCATATAGCATCGCTCCTTCTTAATATTGATAATATTTTTATTTGAATTATTGATTAATTAGCTTTTTTTGGTTTGAAGCCCATACTTGTGTTGATTATAAGTTTATCAAATATCATGAACATTGCAGGTAATACTAATACAACTACAAGGAAACTTATAATTGCACCTCTTGCCAACAATACACAAAGCGAACTAATCATATCTATGCTTGAATACATACCAACGCCGAATGTTGCTGCAAAGAAGCTCAGTGCACTGACAAATACTGACTGGATTGAACCATTAAGTGCTGATGTAATAGCTTCTTTCTTGCCTGCGCCATTATATCTTGCTTTCTTATATTTATTAGTCATAAGTATCGCATAATCGACTGTCGCACCTAACTGGATAGTACCAATTACGATTGAGGCAATGAACGGAAGCGTTGTTCCTGTGTATGCCGGTATACCCATATTTATAAAGATTGCAAATTCGATTACTGCAACTAATATAACTGGTAACGAAATTGATTTAAGTACTACTGCAATGATTATAAATATAAGAACTATTGATACTGCACTAACTGTCTTAAAGTCCTTATCAGTTATATCAATAAGGTCTTTTGTACATGGTGCTTCACCGATAACCATTGCCTTAGTATCATATTTCTTAACTATGTTCTGTATCTCAGTTATCTGATTATTGACTTCATCTGAAGCTGTCTTATATTCAGATGCTACAAGTATTAATTTATATTTACCATTATCAAGAATCTTCTTATACGTATCAGGTATTACTTCTTTTGGAACTGCCGGACCAACAAGATTATCAAGTCCTGCTGCCACTTTAACACCATCAACTTCACTTATTGCATCTAACATTGCTGATGTATCTTTTGAAGACATATTACTGTCTGCAAGTATCATATGGGTTGCACCCATAGAGAAATCATCTTCAAGTTTCGAATTGGCTACAACACTCTCTAAATCTTTTGGAAGTGTTCCTGCTAAATCATAATAAACATTTGTATGTGTATATCCGTAAAGAGCTGGGATTAAAATTACTACGAATAATACAATGAAAAGACCATATTTCCTTGTAACAAAATTACCGATTTTATCCATATTAGGCATTAATGCCTTATGTTTTGTTTTCTGAATCGCTTTATCAAATGTAAGTATCATTGCAGGAAGAATTGTTACACAGCCGATAACGCCGAATATAACACCTTTCGCCATAACAATACCTAAGTCTAAACCTAATGTAAATGTCATAAAACACATTGCCACGAAACCTGCAACGGTTGTGATTGAACTACCAATTACAGAAACTATTGTATTTGATATTGCATGAGCCATCGCTCTTTCTTTCTCATCAGGATACTTCTCTCTGTATTCCTGATAACTATGCCACAGGAATATTGAGTAGTCCAACGTTACTGCCAACTGTAAAACTGCCGCAAGTGCCTGTGTGATAAATGATATTTCACCAGCGATGAAGTTTGTTCCTAAGTTATATACAATTGCCATACCTATACTTAATAGGAAGAATACAGGTGCAAGGAACGAATCCATTGTAAGTGCTAATACGATAGCTGATAAACCTGCTGCTAAAACAACATACATTACAGCCTCTGTATTACATATCTTCTTGATATCAGCAATTGTTGCTGACATACCACTCTGAAAGCACTGATTCTTTGTTAACTTTCTGATTTTCTCAACACCGTCTAATGTTTCATCGGCTGATGTTGAAGTATCAAATGTTGCTATAAGTAATGTGCTGCCTTTCTCATCATTATTAAATGCATTTCTTATCTTTTCAGGAATTACATCCATTGGAACTGATAAATCAGCTAATGAATCGTACCATATTACATTATTAACATGGTCTACCCTTTTAATCTTTTCTTCAAGAGCCGCTACACCCTTTTTATCCATTCCTTCAACGACACATATTGAAAATGCTCCTGTACCAAATTCATCAGTAAGTATTTCCTGACCTTTCATTGTGTCAATGTCGTCCGGAAGATATGAAAGTATATCGTAGTTAATACGGGTATTAATATAAGATATTGTAGCTGGTATCAACAGAAGAAAACTAAGAATTAAAATAGGAATTCTATACTTTACTATCTTCTTTCCAAGTTTTAACATGTTCCCACTCCTTTTTTGATTTTTATTTATTTATTGACCATTGGTCATTTATTATGTTATAATGTATAACACAAAAATGACTAACGGTCAATACTTTATTTTAAAAATTTATTTGACTGTGTTTAGTTTTATAATTAAAATAGAACATAATTAAAAGAACTCCAAAATATTATGTTACTTTGGGAAAGGTATGATAGTATGAGTAAATTAGAAACCAATAAGAAAAAGAAACGAGATTCTCTTTTAGATTCTGCATTTTCACTTTTTACATCAAAGGGAATTAATAAGACTTCCATTTCAGATATAGCAGAGAAATCTGGTGTAGCAAAAGGAACTTTTTATTTGTATTTTAAAGACAAGTATGATTTACGAAACAGACTGATTGCTCACAAGGCGAGCCAGTTATTCCATAATGCCGATGAAGCTCTTGCCAAGTCAGGAATTACAGATCTTACCGAAGAAATTATCTTCATTGCAGATCATATAATTAATCAATTCTGTGAAGACAAGTCCCTTCTATTATTTATATCCAAAAATCTAAGTTGGGGAATATTCAAATCTTCACTTACAAATCCATCAACAGATGACGAAGTTGATTTCTATGATATATACTCTAGAATTTTAGACAGAGCCGATTATAATCTTAAAGATCCTGAGATTATGCTTTTTATGATTATAGAACTTGCCAGTTCCACTTGCTATAGTTCTATATTATATGAAGAACCAACATCGATTGATATATTAAAACCATATTTATATGATTCCATAAGGGGAATTATAAAGAGACATACCATTTCTAATCTCGAAGATACAGATATAAATGCATAAAATAAATTAGTTCTTTATTTATAAATACAGACACTGTTTGGATTATATATCTCTCTTAATCTAACAAATATACTAATAAGCATTTCATACAAAAACCCACTATTGAATAAATACTTTTCAAATTACTCAATAGTGGGTTTTTATTACTTAATTACTACTTAATTATTATTTTTGTTTGATTGATTAAATTATTTCATTTAATCAGCCATTATTTCAAACTTTATAATTATCATATTATGCTAAAATACGCTTATTTCTTTTGATGTAAGTTCCTCTGTAACAGATAATAATTTTTCGAATTCGTTAACAAGTTCTTCTGATATAGTTTCTGCCTCTAAATATTCTTCTTTTGCTTTATTCAACTCACCTGAATTTAATGCTTCGATAACCTTGCTTCCATATTTATGTAACTGTGTATGTTTAGATTCTATATCATTCCATCTCTCTATAATCTGTGGATTCTTAGGTTTTACTGAATAATAGAAATGTCCAAAACCGCACTTCTTCTCATTAGTCTGTAGTGGAACTGTCTCCTGCTTATCTATCATAGACTTTAATGCACCAATCCAGTTCTTATGTGCATCAATTGCTGCCTTAATTGATTCTTCGAAATTCTTATTATCAAGTTTATAGAATTCATCCTGAGTAAGTACCCCGATATCATCTCTTACTTCATCTAATATATCTTCTACTTCAAATATCGGTTTAATTACATCCGATAATCCATCGCTAACATCTGCTAATACTCTTGATTCGCTTGATAATATATCAATCTGTTCATCAAGATTAGTCATCTGTGCCTCAACCTCATTTATCGAACTACTGATTTCCTGACTTGTTGCGGCAATTGTTGTTATTGATTCATTAATGTTATTCAGGTTATTCTTATTAGATGTATTAATATCTAATACTGATTTAAGGCTTGTATTAATGCTCTCTAATGATTCTACTGTATTTTCTACACTCTTTGAACTCTTGCCTGAAGCCTCTGCGATATTCTCAACAAATGTTCCCATATTACCTGTTAAGACTTTCGTCTGTTCTGCTAACTGTCTGATTTCTTCAGCAACTACTGCGAAACCTCTACCATTCTCACCGGCTCTTGCAGCCTCTATTGATGCATTTAATGCAAGCAAATTAGTCTGTGCAGAAATCGAATTGATACCCTCGATAACTTCATTCATATGTTGGATAACTTCTAACAATGTAGACATATCCTGCTTCATCTGACCTGACTGTTTGATTGCAGTTCCAGATAAATCCATAATTGTTTTAAGTTCTGTTTCACTATCACCGATGCCCTTAAGTATAAGGTTGCAATTTTCCGAAACATTTGTAATTGAATTAGTTAAGTCCTCATGTGCATTTGCCACATCTCCTGCAACTGTCGTAGTTACTTCAGATGTCTTGCTTACATTAACTGCAAGATCTGATAACTCATAACTAATCTTCTTTAAATGATCTGCCTTACTAACCAATGCCAAATCCAATGAGCTAATCTTCATTGTAGAAGATATTACATTCTTAACTATCTTTCCAAATCTTTCTCGTCCACCTTTGAGCCTGTTATACATATCAGCTAATTCAGGAGCAAGTTTTGATGTATCAACTTTTTCTAAGTGTGCAACTGCACTAATCATTTTTACGTGTACTTTATTTCCCATAATGTGCCTCCATCTATGCGTAATGCATTGCTTTTTATTTTTAGTAACAATTACATAAAATCTGCTAATATTATACAACATTTTGGTAATTTTAACAATATATCTTTTAAATAAAAGTACTTCTTTTAAAATCTGCTCTTCCTAAATCCAGGGTATCACAACTAGAACTATATATATAAACTTTCATTAATTCTAGAGTAGTAATTTTTTTCTTTAAATTAGCAATTACTTCATTGAATTTATCGTTTCTTTACCATCTATTTTAAAATACAAATTTGAGTAAGTTAATAGTTATAGCCGGATTATTTATTCATTATCTAATAGAAAAACTATTATTTATAGTTAATATACTATACATAAAAAGAACATCCTGGTCATTGAATTTTATATAATTATTCAGAATCTTTGAAGAAACATATCTAGTATCAATAACAGTAATCTTCTTATATCCCTCTATTAATAAAGGAATTAAACTACTACCATAAGAATCACGAAAAACAATTAATTCCCTATTACTATTTGAAGCAGGATTAACAATATCTATAATAGAAGATGCTCCCGATAAGTATATATCATATTTATCTAATGATTTTATTTTATCATAATCATATATTTGTGTATATTTTTTAGTTTCATAATTATACACACTACTATTATCAATAGATGGATTAGATACAGTTTTTATAGTATCAATATCTTTAGTTACTGATAGTCTACCAGCGTAACTACCTTTGAAAGTAGTAATAGTATTTACAACATTGTTGTTAGTTAAAGAAAAGTTCATTTGATTAGCAATAGTATTTGCAACATTAAATAAATCTTCTTCTTTCCAATGAGTATCAGTCTTATAATAATTATCAAGAGTTAATTCATCAAATATATTTATATAATTAATATTTGATAAATTAGTTTTCATCATATTTTGTAATTTATTATAATCAAGTTTTAAATTACCATTTTTAACAAAAAAATTTTTATCAGGTATAATAGTATAATAAATATTACTATTATTATTCAAATATGTATTTTTTATATAATTAATCTTATTAGTTAAATTATTAATAGAATTACTATTTAAAGGAAATATTTCTTCAATAATATAATCATTATACATATATAAATTATTATATTCACCTTTAGTAGATAATTCGATATCTATTTTAATTTTTCTAAAAGTATCTCTTTCTACAAACTGATCTGTAACATAAGAATCTAATTTCTTAGTATAAGTACCATCAAACAAACTTTTAATAGTTAATTCTGGCATAGTGGCGAGTTTTCTTCTTTCTGCTATGGAAATATCAGTATCTTTTTTTATAACATTAATCAAAAATAATGAAATTATAGTAAAAAGAAATACTAAGGTTACAATTATATCTTTAATTTTATCATTCATGTATAACCTCCTTAAAATCTGAAATATAAAAATGGATTATACGAATTATCTATCAAATAAGAAGTAACAACAACTAATATCACAACTATTAAAATTGGTTCTAAAATATTAATTATGTTATTTACATATTTATTTTTTCTTAATTTATCTATTAATATTTTAATAAAAGGAGTAGATCCAAATAAAGCAATAATTAGTAATGGTAAATAACTCTTTAAGTAATGAAGTGTATAATCATTAATAAAAACTTCTCCATTCATACCAAATAAACCTTTAATATTAGTCAAAGCCACTGACATATTGTCAGAATTAAATATAACAAATAATATCATAACAATAAATAACACATATAGTCTTCTTATAAAAGAAGGTAATTTTTCCATAAATTTATTAAGAAATATTTTTTCTATTATAAGAATAATTCCGAACAATAATCCCCATATTAAAAAAGTCCAATTAGCACCATGCCATATTCCAGTTAATAACCATACTATTAAAATATTTCTTATCTGTTTATATTTACCATCTTTATTACCCCCAAGCGGAATATAAACATAATCTTTAAACCATGTACTAAGAGAAATGTGCCATCTACGCCAAAATTCAGTTATACTTTTTGATATATATGGGTAATTAAAGTTTTCAGGGAAATGAAATCCAAATATTCTTCCAAGACCAATAGCCATATCGCTATAAGCAGAAAAATCAAAATATAACTGCAGCATATAACTTATACCAAATATCCAATAAAATATTATGGTTTTTTCATTTAGAGCAAAAGCTTTGGTACAAAGTTCTCCCAAAGCATTTGCTATCAATACTTTTTTAGCAAGTCCAATAGAAAATCTTCTTATGCCATATGCAAAATTATTAAAACTATGCACTCTATCATCTAATTCTTTTTCTATTGTTTGATATCTAACAATAGGTCCTGCGACTAACTGTGGAAATAAAGATACATAAGTAGCTAAATTTATAATGTTGTGTTGAACTTTAGCTTTTCCATTATATACATCAATAACATAACTTATAATTTGAAATGTATAAAATGATATCCCTATTGGTAATGCAATATTTAATAATTTTATATTTGCATTAGATATTTCATTAATTGTTTGTATAATAAAATCAGTATATTTAAATATTATTAATAAAAATACATGTATAAATAAAGTTGTTATTAATATATTTTTACTTTGATTTTTATATTTATCAATTAAAATAGCTCCTATGTAAGCAATAATAATTTCTAATATCATTAAAAAAACATATTTAGGCTCTCCATAGAAATAAAATATTAAAGATGCAATTAATAAAATAATATTTTTATATTTCTTTGGTGTTATAAAATATATAATTATTAATGCTGGTAAAAAATAATATAAAAAACTAATACTAGTAAATAACATTTTATTCTCCTTTAAAAAGGTCCCTTAAAAGGTGATTATTATTCTGCCGGCATTTCTGATGGAAGTTCTATATTTTCCTCGTTATCTGATTTTTCTAATTCTTTTCCAATATTATTATTTACATATTTCTTAAAATCATTATATACTGCTTTAGCAATATCTTTCTCAGCCATTACAGAGAATATTACATTACCACTATTAGTGATATATAATTGTTCTGCAGAAACACAAATCCAACGTCTCATATCAATATTATCCAGCATCTCTTGTTTGATTTTTTCTACATCTGCGTTGTCTTTAACCTTAACAATAGCTACTGAATAAGCTTGTGCTGTTATCAATGGTACTGACACAACAATTGATTCAATACCCTCATTTGTTTTTAAACCAGTATAACTAGTAACTTCATCAATATTATTTATATCTACTTTCATAGTTTCAAGTTCTGGTAAAACATTTTTGTTATTTTTATTTATAGTATTAATAATGTCATTAATGTCTTTTGGTGTCTCAGCACTTCCCTTGTTACCATTACCTGCTACTAGTATGAATATTATAAATGAGATAACTGCTAATAATATCAAACCTATTATAAAAATATTTTGTTTTTTCATTTCATTCTCCTTCCTAACTCTTAAATCATATCCTATTATTTTCGAAGTTACAAGAAAAAATTATTAGAATTTCAAAAATTTAACCATTTGAAAAGGGCGTGTGAAAAAACGAGAGTTTTTTCATGCGTCCTTTTGCTTATGGATGTAATAGTAGTTATATTACATAAAAAAGGGTATAGTTCCCCTTACCCCATAAGAATGCTATTATGAAATCCTATGCGGCAGTTGCACCTTTTTTCTGTTTGTTGTGATATTTATAAAGATTGTGTCCGATAGAAGCAAGAAATACTTCGAGCAGTAAAGATTTTATTCCTCTTCGGACAATTCTTTTGTACCACCGATTGTTTTTCATGATACCAAAAGTACCTTCTGACTGGATGTATCTGTTCATCCTCAGAAGTGCTCCCTGGATACTTTCGAGATTTTCTATCACTTCCTGATGCATCGCTGTAAGTTCGCGGTTGATCCGAACAGTACGGTTTTTATCTGTCTTTTTACATTGTTCTGCGTATGGATGAAGTTCTTCCCTGAAAAGCTTGCCGAAATTGCGTTCTGCACCTTAATCTTTTGTTTTTGTATATTCACTTTTTGAGTGGACTTTCCTCCTTTGATTTTCTTTAAAGCTTTATGCTTCATAAACTCTTCTTTTATATAGTTTTTTCAAAACAACTATGGTAATATAGAGTTATCACAATCTTAGCTTCCTACTATTCAACGGTTCCTTTTCGCCATATCCAGTGGGGTGGGTAAAGATGACCCAATAAGTGAATGTAATTGAAGAAATTAAAAAAAGGACTATTTTTTATGAACAATATAAAAGAAAGAATAAAAATATTTTCAGGGGCGCAGCTTAAATACATTGCTTTTCTATCTATGCTTATCGATCACACAAACAAAACGTTAATCTATCCGAATTTGGATGGAGGAGCATTGAATCGGTTGAGTGACTTTTTTGATATTTTAGGAAGAATCGCATTTCCAATATTCATCTTCCTTCTCGTGGAAGGCTATTTCCACACAAAAAATAAATGGAAGTATTTAATTACACTTCTTGTATTTGGAGTAATATCAGAAATTCCTTTTGATATGTGTACAACAGCTACATTTTTTGAAGCCAACTGGAACAATATTATGTTTACGTTAGCCTTGGTGCTTGCCATGATCTGGCTGATTGATGTACTCAAGGAAAAGATGGCAGCATTGCCGAAAGCTTTATGGTATTTCGTATCATTTCTCATTGTGGCAGTATTGTGCTTTGCTGCAATGAATCTGGGATTAGATTATGAACACCATGCGGTGCTGATTGGATATTTCTATTATATTTTTCATGAC
This sequence comes from Bovifimicola ammoniilytica, assembly GCF_025567085.1. Lineage (NCBI taxonomy): Bacteria > Bacillati > Bacillota > Clostridia > Eubacteriales > Bovifimicola > Bovifimicola ammoniilytica. The sequence goes on from NZ_JAOQJN010000008.1 coordinate 127,042, forward strand.
CGACAGGCACTTGCGATTCCATTTTCCTATCTTTCCATGTTCAAAGAACCATGGGCTTTGCTTGGATTTGGCCTGACACTTACTTATAATGGAGAACGTGGAAAACAGAATAAGTGGTTTAATTATCTTTTTTATCCAGTACATTTGCTGATTTTAGGAATTATAAGAATGTGTCTTAAGATTTGAATATGAAATTTTAAAAATAAGGACTTTTCTTTTAAAATGAACGAAAAGTCCTCTTTTTACGTAGATGACTGTTATTTCACAGCCCCTTGCTCTGCGGCTATAAGCCTGTGATACCTGCCGGCTCTAAAGAGCTTTGAAGAGTTCGCCAGCAGCACCACTATCAAAGGCTTGCCTCTTAAAGGAGCTTTTCTTATGCCTTCTTTACCGGCTCACCCGTAAATGGTTTGATGTACTCCTTCAATGAGAATTCTCAAAAACTAAATTCTCAAAATCCAATAATTTTTATATTATTATTAACTTTTAACAATATAATAGCATTATTAACTATTTCTTGTTGTTCTTTATCAGTAAAATTTAATATATTTAATTAGGACTAACAATTGGCTGGTATAATATTTCTTCTATCACCTGTCTTCTACACTAATCTGGCACTTCACCTTAGTTCCTCCCTCTGACACAGTAATGGTGGCTTTACCCTTTTTAATTGCTGCAACCTGCCCTGATTTTGTGACAGCTATAACCTTTGAGTTACTTGAAGAATATTTTGGTCTATATCCATTAGAAACTTTTGCATACAGATTCTTACTTTCACCAACTTTCATAGTAAACTTATAACTTTCTAAAGTTATCACAGGTTTCTTTACATTTACAGTACACTTTTCTATCTCTCCGTCTACTTTTACACTAATTATGGCAACCCCACTATTTACTGCCTGAATATTTCCACTTGAATCTACTTTCGCAACACTTGACTTGCTACTACTGAATTTCGGTTTATTTCCTGATGATATGGTTGCCGTCAGTTTTCTTACACTTCCTTTTTCCATATTTATACTTATATTTGACAATTTTATCTCTGTTCTGTTAACTGTTATTAGACAATACGCTACAGCTTTGCCACTCTTAACTGTTATTGTTGCTTTTCCACTTTTCTTCGCCCTTATCAGACCATATTTATTTACTGATGCAATATTAGACTTATTACTTGAAAATGTTGGTTTCTTCCCACTTGATGTTATAGCTGCTAACTGAAATTCATCTCCAATATCCATCACATTATAATATTTAGATAAAATTATAAACTGATTTAACTGTTTGTCCCTGGCATATACATTCTGTGTACATATATCCGTATATGCAGATGCCATAATTAAGACACAACTTACTACTGTCAATACAATTAATTTTTTAACCCTTGTCTTCATATATGTATCCTCCTGTTCATCATTACACTTTCATCTAATATCTACGATCGTATCTTAGATTATTACATTAATCTGTTTTCCCTGGGATTAGATAATATCATTTTTTTAATTTGTTGTAAATATGTTTTAGGTAAACTTATAGTACGTGTTTACGTTTTAATTTTACAACACATTTTTTCATCTATAAATGCTATACCTTTTAATGTATTTTAACAAAAAGAGCTTTAAATTTTCCATTTAATTCCATTTACGGAGGATGTAATGAATAATAACTTTGTACTAAAGAAATTGTATGATTTATGTAATATTAATAATTTTTCGACATACAGATTATCCCAGGAATCAGGCGTTCCCCTTACAACAATTTCAAGTTTGTATAAAAACGACTCCTATCCATCAATTCCTACATTAGTCAAACTATGTTCCGCATTCAATATAACACTTAGCGACTTTTTTACTTCTGCTAAATCTCCGGAACAGATAACTGAAGATGATTTAATTCTTCTTAATTATTACCATTCACTTACTCCTGCTCAGAAGAAATATCTTTTCACATATATATCCGGGCTTATTTCTGACACCGATTTATCATAAATACTATCTTACTTAGATTTAAAACAAATATTCTTTAAAATTAACCTGCTAACAACCTGCTAATTCAATACTTGATGTTTATTGTATTTATTAAAAATAATCATCTTGTAACCCATAAGGGTTATAGTTATTACAGTCCATATTTTCATCTGTTAGATTACTGTTAAAATGGGTACATTATATATATTACATTTTGGTATTAATATGATGGAAGGTATTATTTATGAACAAAGAACCAGAAACATTTAATTCACTTGAACAGATTAAGAAAATTTGTAAAGAACAGGGTATATCAGTATACAAATTATCAAAGGAAAGTGGTATTCCATATTCAAGTCTTAATAATATGTTTAACAGAAATACCGATCCATCATTATCTACTCTAACCAAAATATGCTACGGATTAAACATATCTCTATCTGACTTCTTTTCATCCGCTCCTTCTAATGTATTACTCCTTAACGATGAAGACAGAGAATTTATGCAATTATATAATCTTTTACCCAAAACCAAAAAGCAACGTCTACGCGCTTACTTAGACGGGCTTGTTGATGATGAACGCTCGAGATAATCAATTTTCTAATACAATAAAGGACTGTCAATCTAAGAATGGAAGATTTCTTAAATCGACAGTCCTTATAATTAATAGAGGCGACAACCAGATTCGAACTGGTGATGACGGTGTTGCAGACCGGAGCCTTACCACTTGGCTATGTCGCCATATTACGTTGCCATATTCAACAGCAACGCATATATTATATCAATATATATTATATTCGTCAAGGATTTTTTTATTCTTCCTAAAATTTTTTTGTATTTTTAGATATCTTACAAAAACTTCATTATAATATTACTATTATAGATAAAACTCAAAATACTGTTAGAACTTATTGCATTCATTATCATTTCACCTGTATGTGTTCCGCTCATAAATGTTACAAACAGGCATAGAACCCATATTACAAATATTCCCTCTACAAGCCCAACTGCACTTCCTAGTAAATTATTCATTTCGTGAATTATCGGCAATCTGCTTATTACATTTAAGAGTGAAATTATAATCCTTAAAATCATTTTCGTTATCATGAACAGAACAAACATCGCCAATGCACTTACAGTAATATCTGTAAGCGAAGTCGCTATATAATCATTAATTGTGTCCACATTCATTGTTAATTTTTCATCTGTCATATTATCCTCTAACAATTTATCTTGTATTGCTTTAGGAAGGTTTAACTGCTCGATTGTCTCCTTTTGTTTTTCCCTGGTAGAGAAATCCAGCTCAGATGTTACATATTTATCTGTATATTCAGTCATCTGTTCCTTTATCTTATCATATACAGGAGTATTATTTTTAATAAACATCTCACATGGTTCTAATAATATTATTGATATTAAAAATGCTACAACAGTTGCTACCAGGGAAATTAAAAGTCTTATCATTCCTCTTTTATATCCATATAAAACCATTCCCGCAAGAAAAGCCAACACGCCTATTAATAATAAAGTTTCCATAGGTCTACCTCATTTCTGTACTTTAAATATTATGATTAAATTTACAGGCTGTAAAAGTCTGATATGCCTGACAATACATTTAATTATCTTTTATCATTATTTTAATTCTATTTCTTCAACATCTGTTCCTGTAATTAATGAATATTTATCATCTTTTAAAGGAACAAGTTTTATAATATTTTTATCAAATGTATAATTGAATCTTTCAACACCTGAGAATGAATACATTCTACAATTTGAACTATCATTCATTACAACATTCTTACCAACAAAACATATGTCACTGAATTTAAAATCAAGTGATTTTGTAAACACTTTTTTACCTGAAGTATCATATACTTTTAATACTTCTGAATAATCTGCCGAATTACTCTTAAATACAATTCCTATATATTTGCTGCTATGGAATACCATATCAATTTTATCCTCAAATTTTTCTTCATATGCAATCTTAGGTTTTTGTTCAATAGAATAAATAGTAAACATATTATCGCCAAATGCTACTGCCGTTGTATTATTTATAAATTCCACATCCGGCACAAGCGTTGATTTATATTGGTTAAAACCACCTACAATTCTGTCCACCTCATTCTGTCCGACCGATGAATAGTTATAGAACACAACCTTCGATTGTGTTGAACCATTTGATACTGATAAATATGATGCCACAAGTCTTGTACCATCATTTGAAATTGAAATATCTATCGGATATCCGTCTCCTGCAAGAACTGTACGTCCACTTGCAATGCTTGTACCATCTTTATCATAAATCTCTATATAGCAGGCGTCACCATCATCTAAAGTCGCAGCAACAACCCCCTGCTTAGACACTTCCACACTCTTTATCGGATATGAAGTCTGTATCTTCCTCTGGTTGCCTGATTTGTCAATAAGTGTAACTTCACATGAATCTTTCTGTGCAATCGCTATATAACCACTACACATATCCATTACAGGATTTTCAATATTAAAAGAGCTATTCCAAACCTCTTTACCACCACTATAATATGACATTCCATAAGAATTATATCTTATTATTCCGTCTGAAAATGCCTTGCAATTCTCCGATACAACCGCCACATCTAAATGTGAAAGACTGACTTTATTAAGAGTCTTATATGAACTATATACCTTATTATTTAATCTTTTCGCATATACAAATATTGCTACAAATATCAATACAACTAATACTGATACCAAAATAAATATTCTTTTTTTCTTTCCGTCTATATTGATTTTATCATTCATTGTTATCTCCATTCTTTAGCTCATAACAACAGTATACCATTGTGTGTGTCATTATGGAAGTAAAATTGTGTCTCCCTCCTTAATATAATTTTCATTTGTAATACTGTTTGCCTGTTTAATACTGTTTATCATATCAATATTCCCATATATTTTTAAACTAATTGAATATAATGAATCTCCAGGCTTTACTATATAATATTGTGGCTCTTGTACAACCGGTGCAACTGTAGGTTCCGGTTCAGGTTGTGTCGTTGTTACCTGCGCAGTTTCGCCAGGCTGATTAGAATTGTCAGCGATATCCGAAGGATTTCCAGTATTTTTTTCATCCGATTGATTTTCCGTACTGTTAATATCACTTGTCTGTTCCTGTACACTTTGTGAATCTCTGTCCTGCGTCTGCATCTCTGACGAATTATTTATATCTGAATTTGCCGTAGTTTCAACATTACCTGCCACATCAATTATCTTCACTGTATCATCACCATCTGTCTGAATCTCCTTTGAGGAATTCATACCTACTATCATACTTTTTAGGTCTTTTAGCTGACCTGATGCATTCATAACCGCAATTGTTCCAAGCAGAACTGCCACTAACATAAATGAAGATGCCGAATATGCAAAAGCAGGTAATCTACGTTTTCTTTCAGAAATATCCTCTGGTTTAATTGTGTCATTCTTAAGTCCGATATATTCTGCAAGCCCATAATTCCCTGAAACTGATTTTTCTCTCTTCTCTCCCTGATTGAAAAATATTTTATGAACTGTAGCATTAATACTTCTCTTTCTACTCTGTTCATAATCCTCAGGAACCTCATTTTCTTCTATATGGAGAGCCATATATGACTGCATATCTGCATTTTTCTCATAATATATATAATATCCCGGAACAGACTTCATTCCACCATCATCATATAGATAGAACGACTCTTCACATTCAACTCTATCTATCAGAAAACACACTTTATCATTTCCAGCGAAATTATCCAAATGAATTTTTTGTATATTAGGCATATCATTTTCAAGCATACCGGGCATTGATGCGAACCAGCCAACGATATCCACATCATCAAAATAAGTCTTAATGTCCTCGTATAAGCCTGTCCACACGTCTTCGTCATAGACAATTTCATTATCTAAAAGTGGCCTTGCACATACAGCTCCTGTAATAAACACATATGCATTCCCATTGTTTCGCTTTATATTTCCTAACAGAATTCCATATTTTAAATCCTTACTGCTGAAATGCTTTACATATGTCATAACAAAATCTTCTACATAGATTTTTTTATTATCATATTCACAATTACCAATCTGCCTTACATTTTTAGGTAATTTAATATTGGCATCATTCTTATTTTCTTCATCTTCACCCTTATAAATTATTTCAATCATAGTGATGTTCCCCTTTCATAAATATAATAGATTGTATCACAGTAATCCTGTAAAAAATGTCGATTTCTATTAATTATTCCAAAAACTTTTCTACAGTTTTCTATAATTTCCCGTATATTTCAACACATTTCTATCTATTATAACTTTCTTCTATGATTTCTAATAATTTTCGCCTTTTGCCACCTTAATTTTTATAACCTGATAAATATATCTGTCTATTAAATCTACTTGCTTATCAAATTAAATGCCTCTTCAATATTCTGTGCCTGGCCGTTTTGTATTAGTTCTATCATTTTCTGTGCAGACAATTTATTTGTATACTGTTTTGTAAAATATTTCTCATATTTATCTGTAATTAATGCTGAACTTTCATTATAGATATTTACTGCATTCTGATATTCTTCAACTTTCTTACTTATCTCATCTTTCTTTGACTGAATAGCTAATGCATGATTAATATTTACCTTGTCAATTATCTCTGTTTTTTTATTTTCCTCAAAATCCTTCAACTTTTCATTCTTAATATTTGTTGCTTCAGTAATTTGCTCCTGAAGTCCTGTGGCTTCCTTATCGAATTCACCAAGGTTATAATAACTTTCATCTTTGTCTGTTTTTATGCCTTTTTTAATCTTCCTTATCTGTTTCTCATTATCGCTGATTTTATATCTCTCAGTACGGATATCTTCTAATGTACCATTATCTTTATCTTTAGTCAGAAGATAAATTGTCATATAAATGCCTATGAATACCACCATAACAACAACCCATAATAAAATCTTTAAGAACCACCATGGTTTAACTATAGCTACCACAATTCCCGGAATCAGAATAAGACCTGCTACAAACACCAATAATTTTACCAGCCATTCTATTCCACCCTGTGTGCAATAAAGAGTATAGAACCATTTCGTGTCACAATATGCAGGCAGTCCATTTTCTTTTAACTTCTTTCTCGCTGTACGATGTAAATCCCTGTTTTCCTCTACAAGTTCCTGAGTTTCACTTTCTATTCTATCTTTCATTCCCTTGTCTTTAGCCTTTTCTCTTTCACTTCGCACTTCTTTAAGACGCTTATTTCCTGCATTAATTATCTTTTCCTCATCACTTATGGCTTTCTGCCGCTCTTCATTAACAGTTTTTTCAACATCTTTATTTAATGCTTCCATTTCCTGTTTTAATTCTTTTTCAAGCTTCTTTCCCTCATTTGCACATACATTTACCTGATTTGAGCATACATCTCTGTTCTCTAAATCACTAATCATATTCTGAAGTTCTTCTATTCCACCTTTTAAGAAATCTGTTTCTTCCATATATTCTCCTTCTTTCTGAATTTATAAACTATATTTATATATGTGTTATTTATAATTGCCATCACAACTTGCTATTGGCAATTCGTTGACATCAAGCTGCTGGTAAATTACCTTTTGACTCTACTATCATTTTATTATTTAATCTACCTTAAGTGCCATATCTCCATCCTTAATCCAGCCCGCTTTTCTAAAGCCCTGTGCTATCATAAGTGTTATAACTCCCGGTAACAGAAAATGCATTACTAAAATCTCTATCATTGTAACTGGAACCGATGTGCCTGCTGCAACCATTGCATCATATGCAGCAAACTGTCCTACCAGGCCTGAGCTTCCCATTCCTGAACCTTCCGGTGTACTCACCATTTTCAATATCGCTGAAGATACCGGTCCTAATATGGCACTTGATAATATTGCCGGAATCCATATAACCGGTCTCCTCACAATATTTGGTATCTGCAGCATACTTGTACCAATTCCCTGTGCGATAAGTCCACCTGTTTTGTTCTCTTTGAAGCTTGCTACTGCGAAACCTACCATCTGACAACAACAGCCTATAGTCGCTGCCCCTGCTGCAAGTCCGGTTATCCCCATTGAGATTCCAATTGCTGCTGAACTTATAGGAAGTGTAAGAATCATTCCCATTGCAACCGCTACAATTATTCCACCCACAATAGGATGTCTGTCTACATTTACATTAACTAGTTTACCAAGCCATTTGATAAATGATGTAATATATGGTCCTAATAATATTCCCGCGAATGAGCCTGACAGAATCGAAGCAAATGGTGTCAAAAGAATATCTATCTTAGTTTTTCCTGATACTAAATGTCCTATTTCAATAGCAATATATGCCGCAACAAATGCGCCTAATGGTTCTCCCGGTCTTCCAAGTGTAATCACAAATTCTGAAGTTCCAAGGCTCTGATACAATGCCGGAAATGCTCCTATCATACCAGCAACTGCTGCCGACACTGTAACTAACGGTGATTCCTTAAATTTCGCTGCGACTCCGACGCCAATTCCTGCGCCAGTAATTGACTTTGCTACATTTGCAATGAAATTCAGATACACCGCAGGTGTTCCACTCATAAATTTTGCAATCTGCGATAGAATTGTTCCAAAAATCAATGTTGAGAACAAGCCTAATGCCATACCTCCTAGTCCGTCTATAAAAAGTCTGTTTAAATATTTTTTTACCATGTGTTCTATACCTCTGATAATACCTTTCCAATACTGTCATTTATCACTAATGTTGCTTTGCTATCCATCGGTGTTGTAGATTTATTAATTAAAATCAAATTTTTGCCTCTGAAGTATTGTATAAGTCCTGCTGCCGGATAAACAGCAAGTGAAGTTCCGCCTATAATGAGTGTATCAGCATTAGCAATATGCATTATCGATTCACTAAGTATATTTTCATCCAAACCCTCTTCATACAATACAACATCGGGTTTGATAATTCCTCCACATTCGCATTTTGGAACACCTTTACTGTTATACATATAATCAAAATCGTAAAATTTATGACATTTCATACAATAATTTCTATGTACACTGCCATGTAATTCATATACATTTTTACTTCCTGCTGCCTGATGCAGACCATCAATATTCTGTGTTATTACAGCCTTTAATTTACCCGACTCTTCTAATCTTGCAAGTGCCTTATGAGCATTGTTAGGCTCCACATCTTTAAAAAGCATTTTATCTTTATAAAACTTATAGAATTCTTCCGTATTTCTCATAAAAAATGTATGGCTCAGGATTGTCTCCGGTGGGTATTTATAACTCTGATTATATAGCCCATCTACACTTCGAAAGTCAGGAACTCCGCTTTCAGTTGACACTCCTGCACCACCAAAAAATACTATATAATTACTTTCTGCAACTATATTTTTTAATTCAGCGATTTTACTGTCCATATAGTCATCTCCTCGTTTATCTTTTATTCCAACATCATTATATATCAAATAACTGAATAAACCAATAAAAAAATCCCACGAAATACCTAAATCGACATTTCGTGGAATCCTATATGCTTTTTTTAATTCAAATTATAATCTCTTAAGTAATTCTTCTCTTTCTTTCTCATAACCTGGTTTACCAAGTAATGCAAACATATTTCTCTTGTAGCTTTCAACACCTGGCTGGTCGAATGGATTAACTCCTGAAATATATCCGCTGACACCACAAGCAAATTCAAAGAAGTAGAATAACTGTCCTAAATAAAATTCATTCTGCTCTGGAACTGTTACCATAAGGTTTGGAACATTACCATCTGTATGTGCAAGAATTGTTCCATTCATTGCACTCTTGTTAATGAAATCCACTGTCTTACCTGCAAGGTAATTTAAACCATCTAAGTCAACTGGTTCTTCTTCTATTTCAAATGAACATTTAGGAGTTTCAACATTAATAACTGTTTCAAACATTATTCTTGAACCATCCTGAATGAACTGTCCCATTGAATGTAAATCTGTTGTTAAATCAACTGATGCTGGGAAGATACCTTTCTGATCTTTTCCTTCGCTCTCGCCAAATAACTGTTTCCACCATTCTGATACATAGTGAACACTTGGCTCATAGTTAGCAAGAATTTCAACTGCTTTGCCTTTTCTATGAAGAATATTTCTGATTGCTGCATATTTAAGTGAATCATTTTCTGCAAATGGAGTATTTAATGCAAGCTCTCTTCCTGATGCTGCACCTTCCATAAGTTTATCGATATCTGCACCACTTACTGCGATTGGAAGAAGACCTACTGCTGTTAAAACTGAGAAACGTCCTCCTACATCATCAGGAACAACGAATGTTTCGTATCCCTCTTCATTAGCAAGATTCTTTAATGATCCCTTAGCTTTATCTGTTGTTGCATATATTCTCTTAGCTGCACCCTCTTTACCATATTTATCTTCAAGAATTTCCTTGAATACTCTGAATGCAATTGCTGGCTCAGTTGTTGTACCTGATTTAGAAATCATATTAATAGAGAAATCTTTTCCCTCTACGATATCCATTAAATGTTTAATATATGTGCTGCTGATGCTATTACCAACATAGTAAATCTCTGGTGTTTTTCTCTGTTCTTTGCTTAAATTATTGTAAAAACTATGTCCAAGGAATTCTATTGCAGCTCTCGCTCCAAGATAAGAACCACCGATACCGATAACTAATAACACATCCGAATCGTTCTGTATCTTCTTAGCTGCTTCCTTAATTCTTACAAACTCTTCTTTATCATAATCAACAGGCAAATCAATCCAGCCTAAGAAATCATTTCCTGCTCCTTTTTTTGTAACTAATGTATCTTTTGCATTCGCAACGATACTTTCCATATTGGCCACTTCATTTTCAGAAATAAATTTGGCTGCTTTTGAGTAATCAAATGTAACTTTTGCCATTTCTACACACTCCTTTGTCTCTTCTATTTAACTTTTACTTTTTAAAAATATTCGTTCTATATTATAGTACCAACGAGAAATTTTGGCAAGCAATTACGCAAGAAATTCATCTAAAACTTCATTAATGACTAACTCTTTATCCTTTGCATATTCTTCATCACTCTTTTTTGATACATCGACTGTATTAATTAAAATTTTATTATTATCCATATTTGTAACATCTGTAATTGTTTTATTATTTGATTTTTTTGCACCTGTAATTGCTTTATTATCTAGCTCTGCATCATCTGTAGTTATTTTATTATCTGAATCTGTTATACATGTAACTGTATTTTTATTATCAACAGATGATTTAGATTTGCCTGTGTCATCCATAAATTCTTCAACATTAATTTTCTCTGCAAATTTGACATATTCCCTTGGATTACATATATAATTAAGAATTTCATTAAATATAATATTCTTTTTATAATCCAATGCAATTATTTCATCAAACAGCTTAAATGCACCTAAAAATATCAATGATACAAAAGTATATACACTCACCTTATTAATATTTTCAATTATTATAATTTTACTGTTACCAATATCTGATAAAATAATCAAATCCATAGTCGCACCAATAATCATACATATCGTAATCGCAATATTTCCATAATTATTAATTCTGTCAAGATTCATTCCAAAACATTTCCACTTATGTAGTTCATTCTTTAAATAATATTCAGGTATATTAATCTGTCTGTTATTTTTAATTTCATTATTAAATTCTTCAATTATCGGTTTTATTTTCTTACAACCAATGAAATTCTGACTTTTAATTTTTTCAATAACCTCATCATAGCAAAGACTACATATTGTTTTGAATACGAATGCAATTATCAATCCAATAGTCATTACAATTACTATCCCACCATTATCAACCATATTTTCTAAATACATCACTTCTATAACTCCTCGCTTTCAAATAATTATACTCATAGATATTTATAAAACTACATTTATATGTTGACATTTCACCTGTTAGCATTTCAATACATTTATAATTATCTACCTTAAACTATATGTTTTGCCATCCAGATTTTTATTATCATATAATTTACCACATATCTTTATCAAATTAAATAGGTTAGAGATAAAAATCGTTCATCTTATTTCGACATTTATTTTTGACTTATATTGTTTTTATAGTATAATATCTTTAAAATTCATATAAAATTATAAGAGGAGGTTCATTATATGGTATATAGAACTAAAGGAACTTGTTCAAGAGAAATTCAAATAGAAACCGATGGAGATATAATAAAAAGTGTACAATTCATAGGTGGTTGTAGTGGTAATACCCAGGGTATTTCAAGCCTTGTTAAAGGTATGAAGATTCAGGAAGTTATCGACAGAACTGAGGGAATTGACTGCGGTGGCAGAGGAACTTCCTGTCCGGACCAGCTTTCTAAAGCACTAAAACAAATTCTTGCAGATCAGAATGGAGGCAAATAATGTCTAAAAAAATCATTTTAACCGGTGGTGGAACAGCCGGTCATGTTACACCTAATATTGCACTTATACCTGGTTTAAAAGAAAAAGGCTATGAAATTAAATACATAGGTTCTTATGACGGAATTGAAAAGAAACTTATTGAAGAAATAGGTATTGATTATCAGGGGATTTCTTCCGGTAAATTAAGAAGATATCTTTCCGCCAAGAATTTTTCTGATCCATTCAGAGTTATTAAAGGATATAAAGAAGCCAAAAAAATTATTAAAAATTTTTCACCTGATATTGTATTTTCAAAAGGTGGCTTTGTATCAGTTCCTGTTGTACTTGCTGCCAAGAAATATAAAGTACCTGTAATAATTCACGAATCAGATATGACACCCGGACTTGCAAATAAAATAGCAATGTCTGCAGCAACTACAATATGTCATAGCTTTCCCGAAACTGCCAATTATCTCCCAAAGGGTAAGGCATTACTTACAGGCTCCCCAATACGTAAAGAACTTCGTGAAGGTGATAAATTGGCAGGTTTAAATATGTGCGGCTTCACTGCTAATAAGCCAATCATTATGGTTATCGGTGGTAGCCTTGGTGCCGTTGCAGTTAATGAAGCAATACGATCTTCATTAGATACATTGTTAAAAAAATACCAGATTGTTCATTTATGTGGAAAAGGAAAAACTGACGAGTCATTAAATAATCGTCCAGGCTACAAACAATATGAATATATTAAAGCTGAACTTAAAGATTTGTTCGCTATGGCAGATGTCATAGTTTCCAGAGCCGGTGCAAATGCAATCTGCGAAATTGTAGCCCTTAGAAAACCTAGTATTCTTATTCCACTTTCTGCAAGAGCAAGTCGTGGAGACCAGTTATTAAATGCTGCTTCTTTCAAAAAGCAGGGCTTTAGTGAAGTTATAGAAGAAGAGGAACTCACAAACGAACTTCTTGTTGATACAATTAATTCCGTATACGAAAATAGGGATAAATATATCAATGCCATTGATAATGCTGGTACAACAGATGCTGTACAAACAATTCTTGACCTTATAGATAAGACAGTTAAGTAACTTATTAAAATAAATAATACATTAGAATAAGCAACATATTAGGATAAAAAATACATTAAAATAAATAATATATTAAAAACAGGCTCATATATTTTGTACTGTAGTCTCTCGAAAGTTTTAACTTTGTTCTATAACGCTTAACTTATTGAGACACTTAATGTACATTTATATGAACCTTTGTTTATTTATCCCTGATTATGCAATTATTTACTTATTTCTGATTATGCTGTTAAAATATTCATACGTTTTGTTACTTTAATACCTCTTTTACCTTTTCTTCTAACTGTGCAAGTTTCTCATCTGTAGTTTCAGAAGCCTTCCACATCTTTATTGCATTATCACCTTCATATCTTGGAATAAGATGCATATGAAAATGAAATACTGACTGACCTGCACATTCACCATTATTCTGTATTACATTGAATCCATCACAGTCAAATGCCTTAGTCATGGCAGTAGCCATTTTCTTTGCTAATACAAACACTTTTGACGCTGTTTCATCATCCATTTCATAAATATTATCAAAATGTTTCTTTGGTAATATAAGTGCATGGCCCTTTGTTGCCGGACCTAAGTCAAAAATAACCTTAAAATTCTCATCTTCATACAATGTATGTGATGGAATTATTCCATTTGCAATTTTACAAAAAATACAATCATCCTTCATTTTTAAATCCTGCCTTTCATGTTATAATTTATAATATGTCGAAATATGTTTAGTAAAAACATTTGACATTTTTCACATTAATGTTAGACTAAAAAGCATAAAGAAACATTGGGGGAATTATTTTGAAACATAATTTTAATGAGCATGAAAACAATTTAATTAATTCAAATCCTGAATTTAAAAACATCATTGATTCTATTGATGCTGAATATTCTATGTCCATAATAAAACTTACTCACGAATTTGGCAATGCACTTACGCTTGTTAATAGTTCTTTACAAATTATAGAATCCAGCCATCCCGAAGTCAAGCGATTCAAATATTGGGCTTCCACTATGGGTGACGTTCACTATCTTGTTAATCTTATTTCAGAGTTATCCTTTTATAATCATAGCGATAAACTTAATCTTGAAACTATTGATATAGTTTCATTAATTCAATCTGTAATTAACTCTTATAAAAGTACCACTTCTGAAAACGTGATATCTAATGGTAAAACGCTTTGTAATAACATAACTTCTAAAACAAATTCTGCTGAAGATGAACATTCAAATGATAAATGTAATATACCTAAAATTCATTATAATCTATCATGTTTAACACCTATCCCCGAAATCACCGCGGATAATACTAAATTAAAACAGGTATTCATAAATCTGGTTAAAAATGCTTATGAAGCTCTTGATTTTTCTAAATCAAGTCCATCAATATGCGTAGAATTAAGTTGTAATAATTCTAATCTCACTATTTCTATTAAAGATAATGGTCAGGGTATATCTCCTGAACACTTAACAAATATATTTTCTCCAATGGTTTCTTATAAATCTAATGGCACCGGACTTGGTTTGCCAATTTCAAAAAAAATTATCGAAAGTCATAATGGTACAATATCTGTCGATTCAGCCATCGGAATCGGTACAACATTTATTATAACCCTTCCTGTTTAAATTCTATACACCTTATATAACACTAACTGAACGGAAATATCACATCTAACATTCTTAGTGTTTTGAAATTTCCCTTCGCTGTCATCTCACCCGTCATAAATGCTCTTTGGAATGTAAATCTTCCTTTCAATATATTTTCTAAAGATTCACTCTTAAGCTTAGCTAAAACATCTACATCAAGTGTCTTTTCATATTTACATTTCAACTCATTATTGTCTATGTTTAGAACAAGTGTCTTTTTCTTATCCTCAATTATAAATGCATAACTTGCTGAAAAATTATCTTGTTCAACAAAGTAGTCTTTAAATCGGCTGATATAGTCATCTTCAACATTGACATCCTGTTTGCTCAACATTCCTTTGAACATTGTTGTAAGTTCTTCTATATCCTCTTTCTGTTTTTTCACATATGTATCATCTGCTGCATATTTAGATAATTGCTCCGTTTCCTGTGGTGTCAGATCTAATGTATCCTTTATAAGATTTTGTTTAATAGCTGCACTACTTGATGGTAAAGGTTTTCTCTTTTGAGAAATTGTTCTGTATAAGTTTTCTGTCTTCTTCTCTATTATTTCTCCATATTCCTTATTCATCTCAAAATCAACTGGCTCTTTAACATATGCACATATTCCGGAACATGGCATACCTCCTAATAATTCCCACGCACTTTTTATATCCGTAAGTGCTTCTTTTTCTCCATAAGTTGTTGAAATAATTACAGGAGCCATATATAACTTACTTATCTTTTCTTTATCACCATACAGCCAGCATGCATCCAGAAATTCCTGCATATATCCGCCTATTCCATGCCATTCTACACTTGCTGCAAGAATAATTCCATCTGCTTCCTTCAAAGTCTGTGGTAATGTTGTAATTGAACTCTTTAATTCAAATAAATTATATCTATTAAAATTTACTCTCAATTCTTCCAGTACTTTTTCAATTCTGGTTAATACATATAATGTAGGATCCTCTATCAGTCCTCTTCCACCATAATATATGTTTATATTCATCATATCGTATCTGCACTATTTAAAATGTGTGTGCAACTCCTTCCACAATTTTATCTGTTTTTATTTTAATATAACAATTACTGATTTTCAATATTCTTTCTATTTACCAATAAATAACTTACAATTCCACATATCATTCCTGTCACGAATCCACCTATGTGTGCAATATTGTCCACATTTCCACTATTCTGACCAGCCATAATAAGTAATATTAATACCAGCCCCATTTTACTAAATGCTGACATATTTTTTCTTCTACCTTCAACAATTCTTACTAATAATGCTCCCATAACTCCATAAATTGCGCCCGAAGCACCTGCTGATATACTATATCCCCCGATTGACTGCTGATATAATACAGATGATAAACTGGCAAATATTCCACTTACCACATATATAATAGTAAATCTTATTTTTCCATAAAATTTCTCTGCTTCACTTCCTAATAAATATAAAGAAAACATATTATTCAAAAGGTGTGCAAAACCAAAATGCATAAACATACATGTCACAAGCCGGTAATATTCATGTTTCTGAAACACATTGGCATAATATAATGCTCCATGTTTTAACATAAATAATGTATTTTCTGTTGAACCCATATACTCTAGTATAAAGAAATATACAATATTCATAGCCATTAAAATTATAGTTATCCATGGATATTCTTTTCTTGTATTTTTTTTATTATATTGAGTCTTGTTGCTTTGATTACCAGAAATTACTACTTCGATTTTATTTCTTAACGCATCAAAATCTTCCGGTTGGTTTTCAAAAATTATAAGCCTCCTGCATATGGTGTCAATTATCCAGACCTTTGCTTTTCCTTCACAGAATACTTTATGCTTTTCAAGATTATCACTGTTAATTATGAAAATTATATTTACATCTTTCATTCCTGAAAACAAAAATTTTCTTTCTATCTGAAATGATATATTATCTAAGTCATCAGTATTAAATTTATCAATAACTTTTTCATCTATACAGCCAATAATATTCATTATTCCCGCATCCTCATTCTTCTTAGCAAAGAAATTTATATATGGCAGATTTGTTGGCATCACCAAATATCCATTATCTCTAAAAACATAATAGACTTCATTAATATTCAAAATTATTCCTGCCTTTCCATAAGCAATTTATATCTTTACTCTTTTTGATACTAATCTTAATATTATATGCATTTTACCTTAACACTAATATTTTTTGATGTCAATTAAATCTATTAATTTGTATATTAATTTTCCTAATTGTAAGTTATTTAAATATATAGTCTAATGATGCAATTGTAATTTTATCTCCAATCGATATTTCAATTTTATCATAAGGATTTAATCTTTCGCCATTAACAAATGTTCCATTTCTTGAATTTAAATCCTCTATTGTAAAACTGTCAGCTTCATTATCTATCCGTACATGAATTCTGCTCACTGATTTATCTTCAATTATTTCATCAACCTTTCCGCTAGTCTTGCCTATTGTAAATGGATATTCATTAATTACTATATCATCATAATCACACAGGCTGAATAACTTTCTTTTTTTATCCTTAATTATATCTGATATTAAAACAGTTTCTCCCTCACTAACATTTTCATCTTCATATTTCATTACAGGTTCTTCGTCACAAACTGGCTCATTTTCTCTTACACATATTTCTTTTTTTATAACCTTTGTATCTTTAAAGTTTCTGGTATTTAAAAATTTCGTAAATTTACCAAACAAACTATTATTATCACTATGTTTATTATCTATACTGTAATTTGCCTCTTCACCAACAATACTTTTTATTTCATCTCTGGTATTAATTTGTTCATTGAGATAATTAAACTTTTCATTCTTATATTTATCTTTTTCTCCCTCTATATCATTTATATTTGATATGCCATAGTCAGAATATGTATCGTCTTGATTTTCATATGCGTTTATATCCGGTTCTGTATCCGGCACTGTATACTTTACCCTTTCTAATGTCACATTAATATACTGTTCTATCTGATATAATGAAAAATTCACTTTGCTACACATTTCCATAATACCATATGTTAACTCCACTGCCTTATAATCGTTGTGTTCTACTAATACAACTATATCCTGCAACATTTTTCTAAATGAGTTCTCAAATGAGTTCTCATTATTTGGATAATAACAATAATAAACTTTCTTAGTATCTACATCAAAATATATAAAATCTAAATCTAACAAAATACTATTAATGTCCAACAAATATTCCCTTAATTCTTTTCCAAGTGATATAATTCCCTCTATTAATATTTTAACATCTTCATACTTAATCTTATTCCTTGAAAATAAATCTCTTACACTTTGTCTTGAAGATATTATATATGATAATTCACTTTCTCCATTTACACACCCTATATACATTTCGAGCAACCCACTTATCTTATTTCTCATAATCATATTTATTCTATAATCATTTATTACAATATTACTATCTCTTATTATCATTAAGTTGTTATTAAACCCATGTCTATATACTATCTGCATATTTAACCTCTTTTCTTAATTTGCTATGCTAATTATTTTTTATCCAGCGATGTTGACGGTATCCATTGCAACCTTTGCTCTGACTATAAACATTCTATTGTCTTTATCATACATAGTAATATTAATATTATCTGATTTTCTTATATTAAATATTGGTAATTCAAAAGACAAACTAGTTTTTATATTAGTTTTTTCATCATCCTTTTTTATATCTACACTTTTTATTTTTGCAATAATAACATCTGATTTTATCCTGTTTATGTAATCACTATATATTTCATTTTCACTTTTTTCATCTGTGTTGCAAATAATTCCATACTGTTGTGCTGCAGCCCTGACACAGATAATGTCATTCATATAAAAAACTAACATCATAATTGTAAGAACAACCATTATAATAATTGGAAACAACATTGACATTTCAATAGTCAGACTACCTGACAGATGCTTCTTAAATATTTTTATTTTTTTATCTGCTTTCATAATCTGATTCGCCTCCATCCTTGATTTTTTCACTTTACGTATGTATATTTTCATCTATATACCACACATATCTTTTATTCATTTCCTTTTTATTTTTATATATAATATATAATTGTAATCGTCCATAAAATATTTTTTTAAATACATAAAGCAATATATGAAAATAAAATAAATGGTACAAATGGGATTTTATATTTTTTATTCTTTTTTCTTATTAATAACAATATTCCTCCAATTATAATAGTACTAAAAAGTGCATATATTAAAACCAATATTGTTTTTTTTAATCCCAGAAATATTCCGATTGTACTTAAAATAGCTGCATCTCCTTTACCGATTTCTTCATTTGTTACTATACTCGTTAACATAAGAAATATTCCAGGTAAAATTCCTAATATAATAGATAATATATCTGTTTTACTGATAAATATTTCATATATCAGGCCAACTAGTGCAACACTTATACACAATGAAATATTTACTTCTTTTTTTCTTAAATCAATCAAGGTACTTAGTATAAGAAATATTGTTATTACTATTGTTTTCATTTTATTTAAACTCCATTTCAATCTTTTTATATATTCACAAACTAATCTCACACACTTAAATAAATTATTTTAAATATTGACAATTATATTTATTTTACTTCAGATTTCTTCTTACATCTGTTGCATATTTCCCTGTTTCCAACACTATTTATACTAATCTCAATAACATCTCGTACAATTGAACTACACTTTTCATTGCAATGATAACTATCTCCATTATCTGTTATATACACAATATAATTCTCTGAGGGCAGCTTTTTTACACATCTTTCACATTTTTTGTATATTCCTCCATAGGAATTTCTTAACTCATTTAATTCACCAAATTTTACGTTGTGTACAGATAATTCTATATGTGTGCAATCTCTATATAGATGATATACTTTTCCACTTTTGGTTATATAAACTTTTTGTAACCCTTCAGCTGCATTTTCACATATACTCTCACCTATCCAGCTTCTAAAGTAACACCTGTTTGCCATTCTCAGGCGTCCTCTTGATTTTCCTAATCTCCATACTTCTATTTTATAATAGACCTTTATATCATTTATTCCATCTTGGTTATTATTTATATCAGACTCTCCAATACAAATTCCTAATATACCTCTAACTACATTAATATTCTCTGTATATTTTTTTACTTCATCTGTCAGAATCTTATTCCACACATAACCGGTATTTATTCCATTTATTAATATATCTTTATCATATTTGATAGTTTCAAACTTTTTCTTATTATCTATTAATCCTCCTGCTCTATCCTCAAGATACATATATCTTCCAACTGCCTTTGCAGCATTATTAACATTATTCTGCATTATATTCTGGTAATTAAGCATTATAAAAAAATTAACAAATACAAGAATTGCATATATAAATACTGGCAAAACCATTGATGCCTCGAGAGTCATACTTCCTGGTATCCACTTATCTTTTATTATTGAGGTTGATAAAAATGTGCTTTTATTACTGCCACTCTTAATATTATTATCATTGTAACCGCAACCTTGAATCTGGAGAGTATTAACATTTAACGGGGGAGTATTTTTTTTATTCATTGTATTTTTTATACATATAGGCAACTTATTGATTAAATTTTTAGCACAACTAATACATTTTAACAGATAATAAAAGCACATTTTTATCAACCCCTTTCATTTATTTTAAATTTTTACAATTAATGTAATTTATATAATTTATTACTTAACTATGTCTTTCTACTAATAACCTGATGTCTGCTTTACTTTTATAATAAATTTATCCTCTTTATCTCTAATAATTTTTCTTGTAAAACCTATATCAGAAAATAATCTTTTTACTTTATATTCAGTATATAATGTAGCTTGTACAATACACTGTTTCATCTGAAAATTCACGTTGTATTTATCCTGAATATTTAATTCCATTAAATCAAGCATTCTAATTACCTGTGTATATTTATCCTGCGAGATTAACATATATCTAAGATAATCTTCATATGTTAAACCACTCTCGACTTTATTTTTATTATTGTCTGAATTAAGACTTTTTAAATTTGATAACGATAAATTCCACTCATCCGTTTTCTTTATTAAACTTACTTTTTCACCATCTAGCAGATTCCTTGCATCCACAACGGATTCTGCATATGACCAGGCTGCTATTATCAGAAATTGAGTAAGTCTTACTATTGCGGGCATACCAGTATAACCTACAATTGTTAGTGCTAATTCATATGCTTCATTTCTCTTTGTACTGTCCTTTAATAAAAATAGAAAATTAAAACCCTCTCTTAACAAAATAATTTTATTAATACATTCTTTTAAATTATCTCTGTCACAATCATTTCCAAATAAAATATATTCTATCTCATAATTTAATTGTCCTTTTTTTTCTTCACTTATATAATCCTTAAATTTGTCAAAAATATATTGACCAACCAATATTTTTCTTAAAAGTTCCTTATCTCTCCCATAGTTCTTCCATTTATGTTCAGTGTCCTTATATGTATCTGACGATAATTTACTCTTATCTATAGTTTTATCTGATATATCTCCATTTACAACATATCCCATTACTCCATTTTTCTTCAACTTCTTAACAAAATCAACAACTTCATTTTTCTTCTTTGCAGCATCCTCAATTGAATAATTTACACTCAGGTTAAAATCATAGTCTATAATTTTTTCCTCTGCCACATAAATTGCCTTATATGAATCTTCTATTAATACATCTGCATTTTCATAATTTGATAACTTATTATAACTATAATCTAATTCATCAGTTCTTTCTGATATTAGAGACATAGAATTGCCTATTTTTTTTACTATTTCTTGTTGTTCCAATGTCATTTTCTTATTATTTTCTATGTTATAGTTATCCTTATCACTATTGAACACCTCCTGTTTTAAATTTGTTATCTCCTCTTTCATAATTGAGTATAATTCATCTTGATAATTAGCTTTTTCTTTTTCTAATTTTGTATCCATATCATCAACATAGTCTTTTGCTAATCCTAAATTTTCAAAATATTTATCTGAATTAATTAATATATCCTGAATATTATTATCTAAAGTGCTCTTCCATTCTTTATACTTTCTATACTCAATTATATACATATCAAACAAATTATCTCTTACCTGTCTGTTGTAATCATCTGTCGGTTCTATACTCTTAATCTCGTTTAACCTGTCCTTCATATTCTGAATGACTTCCTTTGGATTATATGGGCATTGCTTTATGGCATTAATATCATCAAATATATTCTTAACATTCACCTCCATGTCTGTAAGCCTGTCTGAACACACTTCTAAATTCTTGTTAAATTGTTCTATATCCTTATTTTGAGACAATGCACTGCTATTCTCAATTAGTCTGTCTATAACATCCTGGGCAATTGCATTTTTCATATAATCACATATCTGGTCATATATTATTTCACCACCATTATCCATTACATTCTTCACAGTTTCTACTTTACTGTTATTATGTCTTAGACCTAATACATCATATATATTATATTTAAAGTCTTTTTTATAATTTGAGTTTTTATCTACATATTTTGTATAATCATTTAATAACTGTGTGTCATTCTTCCATAGAACCATAACTCCATAATCTTCAAATATTTCTCTTGCATAAGATGAAAATGTAGAATCTAACGCCATATATGTTATCTCGTTACATCTTGCGTATGCACTTGATACTCTTGATATTTCAATCACTGTACAGACTAACGAGAAAATTAATAACATTATAAGAGACAAAAATACTGTAATGCTTCCTTTTGCCGTTTTTTTCATACCCCTTATTTACTCCTCTGTTTTCTATAATATTTTATTGTTTTAAAAAGTATTTATTTTACTTGTTAACTTAGAAAATAATGTATTTACTATTTTAGTTATTTGTGTTCTGAAGATAACAACAAGCCCAACTAAGACTATTATTATTAAAATTACTTCCACAACACCCATACCTGAATTATCACTCATTAATTGATTGAATCGTGCTTTATAATATAAATTGTTAATTGATTTATAAATTTTGTTTTTTAATTTCATATATATCCTCTACTTTCATATTTAATATCTCTATATACCCATTGATAAAAATGCCGGAATTATTATTATTGCCATTGATATAACTAACATAATTCCCATAGGTAATAATAATTTAGTTCCTGCCTCTTCACCCTTTTTTCTTGCTAATGCTTTTCTTTCTTCATAAGCATCATTTACTTCACTTTCAAGTATTTCTGATAATCCTTTAGTTCCTTTTCTTATATTTTGTTCAAGTAAATTTCCAAACTTAATATAAGAATGTATTCCACATCGTTTACCATAGTCTAAATATGCCTGGCACTCTGAATATCCATTTTTCATTTTCTGTCTGGCATATTTCATTTCCTCATATGCATATCTCATTCCTAAAGTACTTTTATTTTTTTCATAATCAGATATAACCTTATCCCATGCTGCAAGTATCGTCATTCCCGCACTATGCAATATTGTGATTTTATTTACCATTGTTACATAATCGATTTCCAATTGTTTTCTTCTTTTATCTTCATAGTCCTGTAATTCCTTACCCTTAATCATATATAATACCAAAGCCATTACGACACCAATAAATATGTATATTATTGATGATTTCTTTTTCTTTTCCACAAATTCTACTTCTTCATCATTTATACTATTCATCAGTTCCACTTCTTTATCTGATTTCGTATATTCATCAATATATTTTTCTATTGATTCGTCTATTATCTCACTCTTTTTTCTTCCCGCTTTATTAATCGTCAATGGAATATTATATGTTTTTGAATATGTATCTAATGATAACGTAACTTCTATATCTACACTTACTTTATCCACATTACCAATGTTATCCCATAAGATTTTTCCACCATAATCTATATATAATGTGTTATTTAAATTCCAATCAACTGTAACATTGTTATCCAAACTATATATTAATTTGACGTCACCTGTTATATTGTTAATACTTTGATTACCATTTAGCATGTTTTTTAAAATACTTTGATAACTGTTTTCAAAAATGAGCTTTACATCATCATAACTGTTGGCCTTTTCGGGTAATTTTATTTTAACATTCTGTCTATAACCGTCCTTAAACTTTGCTTCTAATTCATATACTTTTTCACCCTCTCCATAATTTTTTCTAAAAATACTTTTTACATTACCAGTTTTTGAAAAAGTATTATTTAAACATATTAAATCTCCAAATATTATAATTAAAATAAATGCAATAATAGAAATAGAAATTCTTGATACCATATATATGTATGTATCCTCTTTCTTGTAATTATTGACCTTTATTTTTTCTATTCTCTTACCTATCTTCGCATATGATAATCTGTATATTTTTTTATCTATAAAATCAAGAATCCAGGCTGACATTCCGTAAATAAATCTAAATGGATTTTCCTTTTTATCCAAATTATCAAAAACATCTTTCTTGTATTTTCCTGTACAAAAAAATATAATTAAAAATAATAAGATAATTGCTGAGTACACACATATAAACGTCAATATATCACCCCCTGTTATATCTAAATATAATTATTAAGTTTTTCTTATATCTCTACTTTTGATATTTTATATCCTAAAAAGAATGCGAACACATATATCATTAAACATACTGACATTACAATTCTACCAGTTATTGAATTATACATAATACTCATCATATTTGGTGATGTTAGTCTTACATATACAATGATACATATTGGAATAATATTCATAATCATTTGTTCATATTTTTTTGAATTAATTATTACTTTTATCTCCCTTTCTGTTTCTATTTTTCTACTTATGGAATTTGCTGCATTCTTTACTATTTTTATTAAATCACCACCACTCCTCTTTGCAATACTTATAATTTCTGAAAATAATTTAATATCCTCTATCCCACTTCTAATTGCAAAATTCTCTATTGCGTTTTCTATTGTGATATTTAACCTTAATTTAATTATAAGTATTTTTGTTTCCGTACATATATATGACTCCTTTCCGTATAGCTGCGACAATTCTCTATATACTTCCACAAGAGAATTCTCTATAGAATATCCTGCTATCAGCTGTGCTGTCATTGACATACAAAAATCCTTAAATTGAACATTTAACTTCTGTATTCTTCTTTGTATTAATACCTTTTTTATCAATTTTAAATAAAAATATACAGGTAAAACAAATGCAATTGAAATCCATAAATTATCATAGAAAACATATGAAAATATACATGCTATACCTATAATTACTATAATACTTAATATGCACTCCTTAATGGTCATTCTATAAATGCTATAGTCTATTTCATTCTCCGTATGATATATCCTCCTTACCGTAACCAGCATCAAATAACTTCTTTTGATTAATCAAAGTATTTCCTGTCCATTTCAGTTTTCCTTTTACTATACCTTTATTTGTCCCTTCAATATTATCCTCTTCAAATCTATATATAGTATTTGTCAAAATCTCTTCTCCATTAAATCCTGTTATCTCAACTATCTCCAAGACTTTTCTGGTTCTGTCTCTTAATCTTCCCAGATGTACTATTATATCTATACCTGATGCAATCTGACTCTTTATAGCCTTCAATGGCATATCTACACCCATTAAAACCATAGTTTCTAATCTGTTAAGCATATCTTTTGGGCTATTTCCATGTCCGGTACTTAAGCTTCCATCATGTCCGGTATTCATTGCCTGCAACATATCTAGTGCCTCTGCTCCTCGTACCTCACCAACAATAATTCTATCCGGCCTCATTCTCAGACTAGATTTTATCAAAGCTCTTATATCTATTCCATTTTCTCCTTCATCATTTGCCTGTCTAACCTCCATCCTGACTAGGTTATCAACACTTTGTATCTGCAACTCTGCCGAATCTTCTATAGTAATTATTCTTTCATCACCGGGAATATAATTTGATAATACGTTTAGAAAAGTAGTTTTTCCTGAACCTGTTCCTCCACTTATGAAAATATTATATTTGGCGTTTACTAATAGTTTTAAAAAATCAGCAACATTTAAAGATATAGAACCTATTTCAATTAACTTTTTCATGGTTATTGAATATTCCGGAAATTTTCTTATAGTTACAACCGGACCATTAATGGCAACAGGATTAAGAACAACATTTACCCTCGATCCATCACTAAGTCTGCTATCAACTATAGGCGATGATTCGTTAACCCTTCTGTTTACTCCTGATACTATTTGTTGAATTATATCTACCAGTTTCTCCTTTGAACTAAATCTATTATTATATTTCTCAATTCTACCATCTTTCTCTATAAAAATATTATCTGGACCATTTATCATAATTTCAGTTATATTTTTATCCTCCAGTAATTCCTCCAAAATATCCAATCCTCTTATAGAATCATATATCTCTTTCTGCAATCTGTATTTTTCTCTAACCGATAGACCTTTTTCATTACCATATTCCAATATAACTTCATCTACAATTTCTTTTACCCTATCATCTGATATTTCAGTTGAAACGTCTATTTTTTCCATTACCTTTTCTCTTAATTTATTTATATCATCCAATATTTCCCTCCATCATTATATCTGTCATCTCTTTAATAATGTAATCGTCACCTTTGCTTAGTACATTACTGACATCAATCTTCTTTATTACAGTATTTTTTAATTCATTATTTACATTTTCAAGATAATTAAAAAATAGTTTTAATTTTATTGATGAATAATTGTCATTTAAATGTGGTACAAATACATAATTACATATTTTAAATATTTTAAATATATCTCCTACCATATTTGAAACGTCAATTATTATATCTCCATATCTTCCACTATCTTTAATCTTAATAATTAATTCTGCCCATATGTCCTCATTTATCTCAGATATATCAGATATATTATTAACAGGCGGAATTATATCTGTATTATTATATTTCTTAACTATTGCATCTAATTTTATATTGAAATTACTATTTTCCTTTAGACAATAATATATCAAATCTGATATATTAAGCCCTCCATCAAAAATATCTTTATTTAAAGAAAATTCTTCTAAATCAATAATAAGCGACTTATTCTCTTTTAATGCATAAGCTAATTTCATACATAATGTACTCTTTCCACATCTGTTAACAGGCGAATAAATAGCTGTTATCCTGACATTCATATCCCTATCTAATATATTATCTTTTACATCTGAATTTTTACATGTATAATTAGCATAATTATTCAGTATATCACTAATTATCATACACATTTTCCGATATCTATAAACTGCCTCATACCCTTGAATTCTTAAAACATTCTTCTCTTCTGACAAAATCTGGATATATGCATTAATATTTTTTATTAATTTTATATCTATACAATATTCTGCCAATATAAGAATATTAATATTATTTGTTTCACAAAATTCTCTGAATTTATCAACATTGCTAAATGTAAATATCGAATACCTTTCATTAATATAATCCAACAAATATTCATTAATACCAGTTATATATTCTTCATCTGTATCATAAACAACAATTATTATCTGATTACCCATTCATGTCATTTACCTCCATATATATTTTCAAAAGTTAACTTATTGATGTAACATATTATATATTATAAGTTTGATTTTGTAAATAGGTTTTTAAAAATAATATCAAAATTATTTGTAACTTATTTGAATGAATAAATTTATTATTATATGACTATACTTATATATGAAATATTTGTAAAAAGAGGTGTAATTTTGTTCAGAAAAAGGGAAAAACCATCAAATACCATGCTATTAAATGAATATAGAGATCAGTTATCAGAAAAGGAAATACTTAAAATTGAATTAGAGGAAACAAAATTAGCATTAGATGCAGTATACACCATTCTTCAGAACGTGACCGAACCTGAATTAATAGACAGTGCTATATATGAACTTAATTCCATTCAAATGAAATATTCATTTCTTCATAGAAAATTTGTGGAGCTTACTGCTTAATTGTCCTTTATATTCAAACACATATTTTATTAATATTTATAGAAAAAAGTTTTTAGAGAATTTTGTGATAATTGTCAACTTACTGGTAATAATTTCATCTTTCACAATTATCACATTTTTCTAAAGACTTTTTTCTATAACTTATCTTTTTGTCACTCCACTATCTTTATACACCACATTTATTATTGAATTTCTATACATTTTACTACTTTTATTAAAATTTAAATTTACTTTATATGAAATAGCTATTTAAAAAATATTTTAAATAGCTATTGACATATAACAAATTTATATTATAATCTATTTAAAATTATTTTTAAATAGGTGTTAAAATGAGTGAATTAAATATTTTCAAAGTCTTGTCTGATAAGCAGCGCCGTGACATTCTGGTAATGCTTAAAGATGGTAAAATGAGTGCCGGAGAAATTGCTGAGAAATTAGATATCTCGCCTGCCGCACTTTCATATCATCTAAAATTATTAAAAAATGCTGACCTGATTATGGAATACAAAGACAAAAACTTTATTTATTATGAAATAAATACAAGCGTCTTTGAAGAACTAATCTTGTGGGTAAAACAGTTTGGAGGTAACAAAAATGAGTAAATTTTTCAAATCTAAAAAAATAATGTGGATAATCTCTATTATTCCACTAATATTAACCGGCATTGTAATACAGTTTATGCCTGATTCTGTACCTATGCACTATGATATGTCAGGTCAGATTGACAGATGGGGGTCTAAATACGAAAATATTATTTTTCCAATTTTGATTATTTTAATTACTCTCTTCTGGCAAATATTTATTCTTTATTATGAGAAAAAGGCTTTAACTGCTTCAACAGATAAAGAGCGTCATGAAGCAGCATCTAATGCTAAATGCCTTATTATTGTTTCAATTTCAACTTCCATTGTTTTTGGAATAATGCAATGTTTTATTTTATTTGGTTCGTATTTTGAAGCCACGAAAAATTCAACTCACGCTTCAATCGATATTGCTAAAGTTTCTTGTATATTATTGGGTGTACTTTATATTATTCTTGGAAATTATATGCCTAAAACAAAGAAAAACGGAACTATTGGTGTGAGAATTTCGTGGAGTATGTATAATGATGTAACTTGGGCTAAATCTAATCATTTTGGTGCAATTGCACTTATCATTACAGGGCTATTAACAATTATAACATCTATTTTTGTAAGTGGAAATCTATCTACTATACTAATGCTCATTTATTTAGCAATTGCTGTAGTAGCTATACTCATTTATTCCTACGATATTTATAGGGATGAATGTAAGTCTAGACATTAATATCCAGTTAATTGGTTATGTTTATTATTTATCTGCATTTTCAATTCCAGTTCCATCATATGCATTTTTCTCAACATATGTCATCATCATATTATATCTTATACAATGGGTGATAATAAACATAACTAATGCTATAAACAAACACTTTTTATTTATTATAATTCCAGCTATAACCAATCCGCTTATACATAACCCCGCAACTATTATTAAAAATATGTGGTCTTTAAGCCATTTATTTTTATAAAAATCTATTTTTTCTTTAATTGAAAAACTACCTGATTTTATCATCTGTTTAATATTTTCTTCAGCAGCAACTTTATACTTCTCATCTGTTAACCTTTCTCCACTAAGAATTTCATTAATACTAACTTTGAATAAATCACTCATTATTAACAATATGTCAGCTGGTGGCAGATATGTACCTGTCTCCCATCTTGATATTGTCTTATTTGTTACACCAATTTTTTCTCCAAGTTGTTCCTGTGTATATCCATTTTCCTTTCTAAGAACTGCTATAAATTTACCTATTTTTTTTAAGTCCATTTCTGTCACCTCCGTAAATATTATAGTAATTACCATTCTTTTTGTCTTTACCATAAACAGCGAATTATATTCTCGCCTGTATAAGTTATACACAACCCTATCTCTTTTTTCTATATTTATCCTCAACTTTTGTATATACAACCATAATTACAATAATTAAAATCATCATTCCAATTACCGCAAACATAATCATCGGACTATTTTGCTTAATAAATAGTAATGGAATACCAAGTAATTCTAATACCACTGCAAATACAAACCAAATCTTTGCCACAGCATTATTATATTCTGGTATGTTTTCAATCTCCGATACTTTTGCATTTGCCCAGAAACCCGCAGGTTTATCAGATTTTCTATCAATTAATCCCATTATAAAAAATATAATTGCAACGATACTCCATATTATAAATGCTATTTTCACAGATGTACCTCCATTCCTATTTACATTTTATGCTAAAATAATTAGATATATATTATCATAGATATACCTAAATTGCTCTTTAAATTGCAATAAAATTTTATATTAAATCCATTATTTTATTTTTGAATGAAAAATAGAAATTTACTTTATAAAAATATACTTAGGCTACACTCTGACTACACAAGCATATTACATTTGTATATATTTTTAATTCTCACAAAATCAGTACCACCAGCTTAGCTGGTGGTTTGCTCTGCGGCTATAAGCCTGTGATACCTGCCAGCTCTAAAGAGCTATGAAGAGTCCGCCAGCCGCACTACTGTCACAGGCTGCCCCTTAAAGTTTTTTTTATGCCTTGTTTACTGGCTCATCCGTAAACGGGTCAATGTACTCTTTTAATGACATTTGATCATATTCCAAATCTTCTTGTAATTGATTTCGTACATACTCTTCTATTTTCTTTGCATTTTTACCTACTGTATCCACAAAATATCCTCTGCACCAGAAATGTCGATTTCCATACTTATATTTTAAATTCGCTGCCTTTCAAATATCATTAACGAACTTTTTCCTTTTAAATATCCCATTATTTCTGACACGCTATACTTTGGTGGTATACTCACAAACATATGTACATGATCTGGCATACACTCTGCTGTAATTATTTCAATTCCTTTTCTTTTACATAATTCGCTTAGTATATGTGCTACATCCTGTCTTATCTGCTTGTAGATAACTTTTCTTCTAAACTTTGGTGCAAATACTATATGGTATTTGCAAGTCCACTTTGTGTGTGATAAACTGTTATTGTCCATTTGGATACCTCCTTTGCTATTTAGTACGGTTGGCGAACCTTTACTAATTATAGCAAAGGAGGTTTTTTGCTTGAAGCTAAAGCTTTCTGGGAACACACCTGCATAGCAGGTGGTTTATTTGTATGTGGATACAATTAAATCTTCCGCCGATTTTATTCTCCTCCGGTTTGGTAGAATCCCAGTCAATATTTTTGATCTTATCCAAAAGTTCTTCTTTTGAATTTGCCTGAACCGTAGTTTTTCTTACTTCGATTTGCTTGGACTGTTCCTTTTTCTTTGCCTCTTTTTTCTCCTCAGCTTTCTTTTCCTGAAGCTTTTCAAGATATTCTTTCTGACTGGCTGATGATTTTTCTAACTCTGCAAAGAATGTGGTAGTTCCGTCACTATTAAAAGAGATGCCAAATTTTGTAATTTTTGTATCAGTATCTGCATTGCCGTTAGTCTTACCGAATACTCTTTCAAATCCGAACTGGGCATTGATTTCATCTGACATACGCAAGGCTCCCTCAATGCTATGCATTTTTTCTGCATAATACTTCGAATCTGATTATTTACACCTTCAAATCAACCTTGTTCTTTTTTATAACTTCTTTATGCTTTTTCATCGAGAATACTTCTTTTTCTTCCTTTGTATCCTTTGCTTTTTCCAACTGCTTCTGTAGGATTTCTTCGGCTTTTTCACTCATATTCTGGAGAAAGGATTTTACTTTTGAATCTTTATGTCCTATTGCCCATGAACTAATATTTCCATCTTTATCTATTGCCCATCCCTGTTCAACTCTCCATCCAATATCTGCTTGTTGCTTTGCAAACTGCTCATCTAGTTTTTTCATGTTACCAATTTCTTTTATGTACTCATCTTCTAAGTCTGAATCATTTGCCATTTTTGTTAAAAACTGAGGAGAAATCGCTACATTCGTGGTAGTTGATTTACCATATTTCATCCCCGGACTATAATTTGCTGATACAAAACTATAATTGTCAAATTTTTTAGAAAGATAGGAAAGTTCATCCGCTGCAG
Source organism: Bovifimicola ammoniilytica (assembly GCF_025567085.1). Lineage (NCBI taxonomy): Bacteria > Bacillati > Bacillota > Clostridia > Eubacteriales > Bovifimicola > Bovifimicola ammoniilytica. Next base: position 159,202 of record NZ_JAOQJN010000008.1, read on the forward strand.
TTTTTCGGGTTGTCCCTGTCTTTACATCTTCTGTTTGCTCCACAACCTGCTTTTCTGTGGTTTCCTTAGCATTATTTTTCCGTATATTACCGGTATAAGCATTTGTGTAAATATTAGAGTAATTGTTTACACCTGTAACTGCCATACTAACATCTCCTTTCGTATTACAAAGCTTTCATTACCTTTTATTAGCATAATAATCCCAAATACCATTAAGCATTTTCCGATCACCATCTAATACATTCAGATTTAGCCTTAAATCTTTCCAGTCACCCGAATACTGCTGCGATAATTTCTGGTTATCCGACTGGATGGCGGATAAAAATGCCTGATATGCCGAATTTTGGATAACCCCCTTTTCTTTAGATTTTGCAGTATTCTCCTGGTTCTCACCTATGTTCTGTTCATTTGCTGTCTGTTCACTTCCTTTATGGTAAACTACCGATGGGGTAAAATCCTGTAATTCTGACCAGATTTCTGTTGAAGTTGCCATAAAATTACTGTGATTTTCATATGCCTGATTCAGCATATCCAGTTCTTTTTCTTTGGTTAATTCCTCAATTTTGCCCGATTCTGTCACATAATACTCCGGCTCATAATCTTGTTCCGCATATTTTTCTTCAATGCTGTTTTTCATTTTGTTATATGCTTCTGCCATTCTGTTTACATGATGTTCAAAGGAATCAGTTTTTACACTCTCTGTATCTTCTTTGACAAATATATCCGTCACTTCCTTCTCAAAACGGTTCTGATAATCCATAGAACTGACAGAAGATAAATGTCGAAAGCTCTCCTGCCCTGTTTTGGAAATGGAAAGTGTATCTGTATACTGTGTCATTTTCTTTTCTAAATCTGCCGGAACATTTTGCTTTGTATTTTTCCTGCTGTTATGTTCGATTGCAGAATATGTAATATTTGTATTATTGTAAATCTTCATAGCTGTTTCCTTCCCAGATAAATACCATTAGACTCTAATATCAATCGGCACATACCTTTTAATTGTGTCTGTTTGTACCATTTCTGCTGCCTCTAAACTATCTGTAGCAAGCTGCTCCTGCAAAACCTTGTCTGGAAGTTCTTCCATATTCTCCACAGTTTTTTCCGTCATCTGCTCTGTCATTTCTTCGGTTGTCTCCGAAAGTTCGTCCATGATTTCAGACATCATGCCCTTGTTTTCCTCTGTTCCAAGAGCTTCATCCACCATTTCTTCTTTTCGTTCTTCTTCTGTTTTAGGCTTATTCCTCTCAGCAGCTTCCGCAATCTTTTCGCCATGTTCTTCTGCCTCGTCTATGACATGAAACATCTGTGAATTATTATACTCCTGATTTGCTGCCGCAATTTCATCCTCATAATTATGAAACATTTCCAGCTTTTCAGAGATTTCTTCCAAACTGTCAGCCTTTCGGTTTTTCAAATTTTCTTTTTGTGCTTCAAAAAAAGCCACCTTATTATCCCGTTCCTGCTGTCGCTGCAATTTTTCCTGTGTACTTTTCAACATATTAGAACTATTAAATCTATTTATCAGTAAACCTCCACTGGATAAATTGACTGTAAAACTCAACTGGTTCCTCCTTCCCGACAAATTAATACAAAAGATTTTTCTTCTTGTCATTTAGGCTTAACATACTATACTTCCTTATCTAACTTACTTGACGTTAGAGTGGAATCCTTTTTCGAATATGTACCATTGTTTGTATAAGTCGCACTTGCCCGGTTCGTAGCTTTTGATATACCAGTTGCTTTCTGGGCTGTTTTGCCTGCAAAGGAATTGTAACCTGTAAAAACCGTTTTCAATGAACTGATATCTACTTTCTTCAATTCATCTTCATCCAGCTCCAGCTTATTCCCCTTTCCTATGGTAATACCTATTTTAGAAAGTAAATGACTGGTTTTGTCTGTCATGCCTGTCATCCATGAAGCATTTCTAAGGACATCTTTTGTATTGGATTCTCCTGCCTCCTTAACAACATCATTATAATCATCAATAAAAGATTTCACTTTTTTGGTAATTGCATCCCAGTCATAATCCTCTACCTCTGTTTCTTCCCCAGTCTTTTCATCCTTCTTTTTTATTTTCTTTTTTTCCCAGAGTGATGCATCGTTTAGTGCATCTGCTGATTTTTTCAGGGAATCCGCACTTGCTTTCATCAGTGTAAGCTTCTGTGAAGTATCTCCTTTCCCCGATAATTTTTCTGCATCCTGCTTTGCATAATATGCTTTCATAAGTTTTCCATAGCTTCCGTTTTTAATCGCAGCATAATCAGAAAGCATATTGGTGTTTCCTACGGATGAACTGTCGGAAGTTCCGCCAAATAATGTGGAATAATCTACATTGCTGTTATATTTACTTGTGTAATCACTAAAACTCTTAATCTCTGACATAATACCATTCTCCTTTACCAACTATAAACGAATATCAATCGGTGTATACACTGCCTGTTGTGTTGCATTCTGTGCATTTTCCAGAGTCGGTGTTTCTACTGTCGCCTGTGTTTCCCCTTTGATATCCGTATTCTTTACGTTGTCTGTCTCCTCTGCCGCAGCCCCCGCAGATTCCTGTGTTTTCTCGGATTTATCAGTATTGTTCTTTGTTGCAGTGTCTTCTGTATTGCTGTTCTCCGCTTTTGCAGCTTCTTCTACTGATTTATTTGCATCTGCAAGTGTAGACATCTGTGCTGCTGTCGCAGACTGTGCCTTTGCCTGCAGCTCTGCCAGTTCTTCTTCCTTCTTCTCAGTATTTCCTTTTCCGGCATCCTGTTTGATTTCAGATTCAAGCACACTGGCACGTCCCTGTATCTGTGTTGCCATACTTCCCTGCACCTTTGCCTGTTTCATGGAAGAATCTGCTGAGATCATCGCCTGCATACTTGCCTGTGACAATCCGGTGTCTTTCTTTTTAGAAGTGTTACTTGTTCCAGCCACCATATCATCCATAGATGACGAATTTTTACTCTGCTGTTCCTTTCTCTGCTCGATCTGGTGCTGTCTTAACTGCTGATTGAGATTGTTAATCTCCTGCTGTATCTCCTGACGCTTTTTCATCTTATCCTCTAATGACATTTCTTCATTCGATGATAATTCCTGTAGCTTCTGCTGTGCATTTGCAATCTGATTCTGAATATTTTTACTTACAGAATCATTTCCCTGTGTCATTCCCATTGTTCCTGTCTGCGTATTTGTCCCACTAAATCCATTGATTCTCATCGTATTGTCCTCCTTGAGCTTAAATTCTGAAATCCGTTTCCTAAAAAATCTGTACAACATGATTTCTCTTTACTGATTTTTCGGCATATCTTTCTTCACAATAAACAGCGATGTTGTGAACCGCCCTTTTTTTGTTGTGAAGCAAACAAAAAGCACCTTGAAGGTGCTTTTTGTCCTTATTCTACCTGTAACATAATACTTAGAACCACTTCCTGATTCTCCTGCTCTAAAGATATATCTCCCATATACATCCTTGTAACCCTCCGGATATTATGCAGTCCAATTCCATGCTCCTTCCCGGATTTCGTTGTTTCCGGCAGATCACTGTCCTTATAATTTAACTCTCCCTCATATCTGTTCTTTATGGTTATCATAAAAATACTGTTTTTCCGAAAAGAAGAGATACTGATATAAGGATTTTCTCCACTTACATTTTCCATGCAATTATCCAGTGCATTGTTTAAGATCACGCTTAAATCAAATGCATTTAATTTCGTATCCCCCGGATAATGAAAATCTGATATAAAACGAATCTGCTTTTCCTTTGCTTCTCTTAACTTTTCCATCAGAATCACATCAATGACAGGACTCCCCGTTTTTATCTCAGGAGATATTTCATTCCACTCTTTTTTCAAATGCTCCATATATTCTGCTGCATCGTCCATATGATTCTCTGCCACAAGATGTTCCAGCATCTGTATATGATTCCCCATATCATGACGCAGGCTGCGGATATCCTGATACAGCTTTTCCACTTCCCCGATATGCTTTTTCATGTCACTGACCTGATTTAATACCAGCTCCTGCCCTGTCTGTTCTTCCTGCGCCACCTTCCAGTTTTGAAACATCGTTGTCATAACAAGAATTGCTATGATAGAGATAAAATAATGCACAAAGCTTAAAGCTCCATAAAATCCATAGGTATCTGTCAGGCTCTTTCCTGTATCTTTTTCATAAATATTCAGATAATATTGCAGAATGCCATATCCTGTAACTCCCACAAGAGAAGGTATGATGAGCATTACCAGATCTTTAACGTTCATTTCATCATTTTTGTATACATATGCTTTATTGATCAGACCGATTGCAACTGCAAGGAAAACGATACAAAGCACAATATCCAGAATTCTCGTTCCAGCATAAAGTCCATATTGCAGCCATTGTCTTCCTGCAATCGTATTCCCAAAAACCAGAGCTTTTGTGATAAAATCATCCAGTCTGTCTGCCATTGCAACCGCAAGCCAACGGATAGAAAAAAATGTCACTGCAAGAAATATTTTCTGATAGATGTTTCTTCTGTCCTGTACATACATCACAAGAAATGCAGCCACAACTCCCAGCATATATGCAGAAAAATTGCCAATCTGCTGCGGTATCAGATACAGCACAGACATAATTCCAATATAAACAATACTGACCAGAGCAGCTTCCCTTTTCTTTTTCATATATGGATATACAAAAACACCAAAACAGATTCCTGTAATAATTAAAATTGCAATAACAGAAAACTTCGATGTGATCATCCAGCATCTTTCCACTAAACTCATCTGACTTCATTTCCTTTCCTCTGGTTATACTTCAGATATTGCTTCACAAACTCTGGATAATTCTTTTTTGCAATCAATGCAATTCCATTTTTCATAGTTACACAAGTTGCATCATATTTTTCTACATATTTAAAATGCACAAGATAGGCTCTGTGTGTCCGGAAAAAATCTGTTCCTGCCATATCACTTAATTCCTGTAATTTACCATAATATTCAATATCCATACTTCGTGTATGGATAATAACTTTCCGGTTATACACCTCGGCATACACAATATCACGCAGGAAAATTTTTATATGGCTTCCGGCGGTCTGTACCATGATATACTTTTCGTCTTTTTCAAGTCTGGAACTCCTTTTTATGTTATGGACTGCCTTTGTCACAACCTCTTTCAATTTCTCATCGGAAAATGGCTTAACCAGATAATGAAATGCTCCGACATCAAATGCCTGAAAAACATATTCCTCTGTTGCTGTCACAAAAATGAGTATCATATCCTCATTGTCCTGACGAAGCATCTTTGCCGTTTCCATCCCATCCATTCCCGGCATCTGAATATCCAGAAAAAGAATATCCGGCTTACTGCCACTTGCGATCAGTTCATCACCCGATAAATATTTATCTATAACCGCATCTGGCAATAGCTTTTTTATCTTTTCTTCCAGTATCTGAACCATAGATACTTCATCATCACAGATAGCTATTTGCATATTGTCACTTCCTTGCTTACATATATTTATAGCTATTATATCGGATAAGTTCATGCAATATCTATCTGGAATGTTGTGAAATGACCTTTTTTTGTTGTGAAGTATTCTGTTGTGAAATAAAATACTACTAAAAAATACAAATACAAACCCAGACATATTTTATTTAATAACTTCCTTGTTGTTCAAAGCACAATAATAAATACTTGTGATATTTATCTACACACATTTAAATATCTTGTTATAGAAACAAACTGTATTTCTGTTTTATTTTCAAATTTGAAAACTTCTTGTTCATTCCAAGCCTTCTTCGTTCTTTTCTGATATTCCCGGCAATAATTTCATATATATGCTCTCTGTTCCCCATAATCCCATCATCCTTTCTGACTTTACCGCATTATATCAGAAATTATTATGGAGTCTGGCAATCTGTAACCATTTGCCATTTTCATGTAATTAAACGGTTTAAAAATTAATTTTGCATCTTTAGATACAGTAATAGTTTACATATTTAGGAATATGCTAAACTTCAAGTCGTTTTATAATTTTCCTTACTTCTGCTAATAGAATTGCATTATAACGATTTCAAATGTTCAAGTGACATCTTTATTCCATTAATTTCAATGAACCCATTCTTGAACATTGACAAAACCTCCCTATTTTTTTCATCAAACCATATTGCTTCATTTCGATTTAGCATATATTCTATATTTCTCATCACCTTATCCGAAGTCAATAGTTCTATGCCTTGGTTTCTATAATTTTTTTTAATTTCATCAATATTCTCTCCCATTTCACATAGAATCTTAAGTTTATCAATATCTTGGCAAATCATATACTCATTCCAGATAGTATACCGTTGCTCAGATGTCATAACATACAAAAGAGTATTTTCATAGTAACTATCGAATCTTTTTTCTACATTCATAGACTTAATTTTTTCTTTAGGATCTGCATCTTCATTTTTATTCCAATATGTAAACCAATCAAGTACAAAATCACTAAGTAGCGGATCTGAATCATATTTCAAATGATCACGAAACGGTAGCAAATATTTCATATCCATCGGGTGAAACCGTTTGACAAAATCAACAATTGTTTTTCCAATAGCGATGCCCAACCATCTCTGATGTGGTTCCGCTTTCGCAGCTTCTACTAAAGGCTTTCCAAGAAAAAGATGATTTTCTTCATCCATTATAGATGCTCCAACAGAAATTGTACCTCTCAAAGGAATTTTCCTCTTTAATGCTTCACAAAAAACAATACTACATTTCTCCAAAAATCCACCAATCAGAGGTTGTAAAAAAGGATCTATTTCTATCCAAAGCAAAAAAGTATCACTAAAAAATGCATGACTTAAGTCGTAGTTGATAATATGATATGGAGTATCGAAATCAGCCAAGTCAGACATTACATCATTCAAATTGCCAAACCTCTCTTTCTTACCAAACAAAGGATTACAGACAGTAATTGAAGTATAACTATCATTACACAATTTAATCATATCTGAATAATAAGTATAAACCTTTTGAAATTCTCCATCATTTAATAATTGTGATGTTCCCAATATATCAAAAAAGGCTATTAGTATTTGTTTTTCGTTAATTCTCTTCATAATTTCACTCTCTCCATGTGAATTTTTCCAAAAATATAACACCACTTTGCAACTTATCATCATCAATGCTGAAACGCTTGCTTATAGTCCCCATATTGACATTTGAGTCGGAACATTCCATTCATTTTTGTACCAACACTTTTTACGAAGTTACAAGGCATATAGATAATAGGTAATCCGATTAACATTGTCTATTGTGCAATGAAACTTCTACCATATCAGGATGAAAGCTTTTCTGATTACCAAGAAAAAAACACATAGGACTTCAGGTTTGCATTAACAAGGGCATATACCAGCAGACATTTTTTTTAGAAAGAATATTATTTATTGTAAAATAGTGATATTATAACTATTATTATATTCTTCTTTTTCCATATTCTTTGAAAATCCTATTTTTGTATCATTTTAAGATTCCTAATTGTCAGTATACCCTTTTTGCCGTCTATATATATATTATTGAAAAACACAATAAAACATACTTGTGATATTTTTCTCCATGCACTTAGATCTCTTGTTGTAGAAGGAAGCCATATTTTGAAATGTTCTACCGCCCCGCTAACCTGTAATGTTCTATCAATTATCTTGTTTCGGATATCATCTTTTATTTCTAATTGGAAAGCTACTATATCTCCACTACTTACCACATCAAATTCTAAAAAATATCCTGCTTCAAAAAAAGCAGACCAGTTATCGCAAGGAGTATATTCAAATAACGCCATTACAAATTCCTGATTTCCCATTTTAGTTACATTGGTTATATCAATATCCACATCAAAGCTATTTCCATATGTTCTGATTTTCATAATATTGGAATCAGCATATGAAGTGACCTTTTTTATATCATAGAACTTGGTATAATCATGAATTAAATCAACTTCTTTTCCCTGTAATATAGAATCGTCAAATCTTGTATTCTCACTCACTTGGTTTACTTCATTCGCAAGCTCCGTTATAAGATAACGTGTAAGATGCATACTCACATAATAATTAAATTCTTCATCAGAACCATATACCACATAGATTCCTCTATCCCTGTATTTTTCTTTAAAAGCCTGGATCTTTGCCTCTGCTTCCATATCAATTTCACTTTTCCGTACTGGCTTATCAGAAAAATATACAAATACCTGTTTTCTCTTCTGTATCATTAATTCAATTTCTTCTATTGTTCCTGACTCATAATGTTGTGTTGGACTTCCTATTTTATTACCAAATATAGCAATAATTGCATCCGATTTATCTAAAATCTGTTTATTAATAATGCTTTGTGGATAATCCCCTGCTTCTGGCATAACATTCTTTGACCAATACAATGTCTTAACAAAAATATCCATAGAAAAACCAATGGAATCATTTATATTATCCACAACTCTGTTGATAATCTCTATCTCTGTTTTCACATCGGAAGGACAGGAAATCATTAATCTACATACCGGCATCTTCTTAAACATAACTTTTCCCTCTTTGCGTTTTATTTAGTACAGCAGACTACTATAATTATTACCATAATACAACACTGCCTACTTTTTTAAATTCTGAGATTTCATTCAACAACAACCAATTTTTTATTATATTATACCAGTTTTTTCTACTTTTTTAAATATATTTATTACAAACTCACAACGTTATGAAAAGAATAGTACGATAATTACAACAAATATGCCATTTTCAAAGTGGGGTGAATTCTTCGGTTCTGCAACACTAGCTAATGCAGTATTAGACCGATTACTGCATCATTCCACTGTTATATCAATAAAAGGTCCGTCATACAGGCTCAAAGATAAGAAACTACTTTTTGAGTCGAATTCAAAGGAAGGTTAACGGATAAAATGTATATTTTTATTTTCCCCAATGTACATTCTTATAGTATCATTTACAGACCGAGCCGTTGACCGAAGTCATACCCGGCAGACAGATATTCATTTCCTTGGTAGGATCATAGGCTTTCACGGTGCTGTAGATATGGGCGAACATGGCGGTGGACGCTTCGCGGGTGGAGTAATCATCGCCTTTTTCCAAGTCGATATCCACACCGCTGCACCAAGGGTACTTTTCCATGATGCGGACGAGTTCGGAGCAGTATTTATCCTGTGCGCCGTCCGTATTGTCGCGCAGTGCTTTGAAGATGGAGTTTGCACCGTCATTGGCAACGGTAAGCAGCCAACGGATGTGGGGCCATTTGTTGATGTAGGTCAGCATATTGCTGATAGCAACACCGCTCTCG
>NZ_JAOQJN010000009.1:0-125026 GCF_025567085.1 Bovifimicola ammoniilytica
GAAGTTAAGAATTGGAAGATAAGTTAATGTGTAGTTTTGAAGGTACAGAAGGATATATAAAGAAGAAAAAGAGAACAGATGATGTTCTCTTTTTTTGCTTACCAGGAAAATTCGTTGAAATTGTCCTGGTAAGCAAAAACGCTCCGCGAGGATCGCACTGAGGCGGAGCAGAAAATGTTGCTATATCAACCCGCCGCAGGCGGGGAATGTCGCAAGCGGCATTCTTTATTCCTTTATTGTGTAGAAATATATTAAGATGAAACATTATAATAAATATGATGTTATAGAGGATTATATATGCTATAATATAATATGTTGTTATAATTTAATGCATTTACAGGAGGAATTTATGTATAAAAACTATATTTTTGATTTATACGGAACACTAATTGACATCAATACTAATGAATGGAATGCTAATTTATGGAAGAAAATGCAGGAATTCTATGCATTTCATGGAGCAGTGTATAAAACAGTGGACTTGAAAAGAGAATATTTCAGAATATGTGAAGAAGAAGAAAAGAAAATGTCAGATAAATATGACTATCCGGAAATAAAGGTTGAGAATGTATTTATGAAATTATTTCAGAACAAGGGGATAGATATAGATATGAATACATGCATTGTGGCAGGACAATTTTTTAGAATTATATCTACTGAATATATAAGATTATATGATGGTGTAGTTGAAATGTTAGAACTATTGAAGAAGAAGAATAAGAAAATATATCTTTTATCAAATGCACAACAGATTATTTCAGAATATGAGATGAAATATTTAGATATCTATAAATATTTTGACGGAATAGTATTTTCGTCGGATGAAAAATGCAGAAAGCCATCAAAGACATTTTATAATATATTATTGAACCGATATAATTTGAAAAAAGAAGAATCAGTAATGATAGGAAATGACTGGATATCAGATATTGAGGGGGCAAAGAAAGCAGGTCTTGATTCAGTATATTTACATACTAATATATCACCAAAGAAAACTATTATTGAAAATGTACAGGCGAAATATATTATAAAAGATGGAAATATAGAAAGTATAAGAAAAATTATCGCATAACACATAATAATTTTAGTGAAATTGTATAAAAATCCACTTCTAATTTTATGATTGTTATGTTATAATAAAATTTAGCCATTAAAATAAAAAGGAGGATACTATGAAAAAAAGATTAAAAGCGTTACTTATTGCGTTAGTGCTTTTGGTAACATCAGTAATTTCAATTAATGGTGATTACATTGTTGCTAATGCAGAAAATGATGGAATAACAGTTAATTTCCATTTCACAGGGGCAAGCAGTTATGATGATTACAGATTGTGGTTGTGGACAATTGGCGATGGCTGGGAGGCTAAGATGACAGCCGGTGCTAATGAAGCAACATATGCAATGCAGACCGAGACATCTACATTAAAGATTGGTTACGTTGTTAAGAAAGGTGAAGGCTGGGAAGGAAAAGATTATAGTGAAGACAGATTTGTTGACCTTTCAAAATATGTTTCAGGTACAGTTGAAGTTTATATTACTTCAAAAGTAGGAGCTGTTAAAATTGATGATTCAAAAGCTGTAACAGGACTCAAGCTTACATCTGCTAAGACAGAAGATTTAGAGAATATCACATTTACATCAGCAGTTGATATAGCAGATGTAGATGCACTTAATCTTAAAATCAAAAATACAACAGATGACACATATGAGACAATCAAGAGTGTTAAAGGTAATGGAACATCATTTACAATCACAGTTGCTGAGAAGTTAAATATCTTAAAGAGCTACGAGATTGAATACCTTGGAGGTATGACATTTATGATAGGATTACCAGATGTATATTCAAATGGTGGATTTGATGAAAAATATACTTATGCAGGTAATGACTTAGGTGCTACATGGTCAGCTTCTAAAACAGATTTCAGAGTCTGGGCTCCATTAGCAACAGAAGTTTCTATTAACTTATATCAGTCAGGAACAGCAGGAACAGACGATAAGATTTCGACAACTCCTATGACAGCTGATGTAAATGGTACATGGGTAGCTTCTATTGATGGAGACCTAAATGGTGTATATTACACATATACAGCAACAGTTAATGGAAATGTTGTTGAAGATATCATTGATCCATATGCAAGAACTTCAGGTGTTAACGGTAACAGAGGTATGATTATTGACCTTGATTCTACAGATCCTGAAGGTTGGGCAAATGATAAGAGTCCAGCAACATCACCTAATTATGTTGATGATGTACTTTATGAATTACATATCAGAGATTTCTCTATTGATGCATCTTCTGGTATGAAGAACAAAGGTAAATACTTAGCATTTACAGAAAAAGGAACAGTTAACTCATACGGACAGTCAACAGGTGTTGATTACTTAAAAGACTTAGGTGTTACACATGTTCATTTATTACCAACATTTGACTATGCTTCAGTTGATGAAACAAAGTTAGATACACCACAGTACAACTGGGGATATGATCCACAGAACTTCAACATTCCAGAGGGTTCTTATTCAACAGATCCTTACAACGGAGCAGTCAGAGTAAATGAATTCAAACAGATGGTACAGTCATTACATAATGCAGGAATCAGCGTTGTAATGGACGTTGTATACGGACATGTTAACAGTGCATCAGATTTCAGTATTAACAAACTTACACCAAATTATTATTCAAGACCAAATTCAAATGCTTCAGGTTGTGGTAATGATACAGCAACAGAGCGTGCTATGAATAGTAAATATATTGTTGATTCAGTAGTTTACTGGGCAACAGAATATCACATTGATGGTTTCAGAATTGACCAGGAAGGTTTATTTGATACAGATACAATTAATGCTATGATAGATGCACTTCGTGCAATCAATCCTAATATCATTGTATATGGTGAAGGATGGAGTATGTCATCAACAGTTACAACAAAAGATGTAAAATTAGCAAGCCAGACTGCTGCTGATATAACACAAGGTTCAGGATACTTCAGTGATGCTATACGTGATGCATTAAAAGGTTCAGTATTTAATACAACACCAGGTTACGTAACAGGTGGTTTCGAAAAATTAAGTACAGTATTATCTTCAATCATTGCTAATCCAGGTTGGCAGTGGAATCCAAATCAGGTAGTTAACTACAATTCTTGTCACGATAATTATACATTATTTGATAGAATTACAATTACTGATGGAAATACAGAGACAAGCTTTGCAGACAGAGTTAAACAGAACAACTTAGCAGCAGCATTCGTATTTTCTTCACAGGGTGTTCCTTTTATTCAGGCTGGTGAAGAAATCTTAAGAACTAAACCAAATGGTGATGGAACATATGAAGAGAACAGTTATTGCTCACCAGATGCAGTTAACTCTATTAAATGGGATACATTAAATGAAGCAGCATATGCAACAACACATGATTATTATAAGGGACTTATAGCATTCAGAAAAGCACATGCAGGCTTAAGAATGACATCTGATACAGATATCGATAAAAACCTTACATTCTTACTTGAGGGTGAAAGAGATGATAGAGCAATAGCATACCAGATAGCAGGTGGAGCAAATGGTGAAGCTTCTGATGGTATCGTTGTAGTTTATAACCCAAGCAATGCACCTATAAGTGTAGATTTACCAGATGGTGAATGGGGCATTTATGTTCAGGGTGACAAAGCTGGTAATGAATTATTAGGAACAGCAACAGGTAGTGTTTCAGTTGGTGCAGTATCTTGTACAATTCTTGTAAAAAATAATAAAGCAAATACAGGTTCAAATGGTAATACACCTAAAGATGATAATGCAGCAATCGTTAAGACAGGTGATTCTTCAACAAGAACAGTAATGTTTATCGGTATTGGTGTAGTTGCGTTAGCAGTAGTAACAGTACTCGTTGTAAAAAGAAAAAAAGAATTAAATTAGTTTCAGGGGTGTGTTATTTATTATGGAAAGAGTTAAAAAGATAATACTTATGGCTGTCACTTTTGTGGCAGTCGTAGGAATGACATTTATTAATAATAATGTTGCATATGCAGATAATGAAAAAACTATAACAATACATTATCATAGAGATGATGCAAATTATAGTGGATATGTTTTAGCTATCTGGGATGAATATAATCAGGGAACTGATTACGACTTTAAAGTAAGTGGTAATGAAGCAACAGTTAGTTACACATGTTCATCAAGTGAGGCAACAGTTGTTACATTTGTAGTTAAACCAAAAGATGGTTCAACAGCAGAATATGGTAAGAACAGAACTGTTGATATCAGTGAGGTTTCAGAAAATAATGTTGATGTATATATTAAATCCGGAGAAGAAAAGATTTCTACAAAAGGTTTTGATGAACTTGGTGGAATTGAAGTGACAACTCAGGAATCAACAAGTCAGGCTGCCCAGACAACAGAGGCAGCAACTCAGGAATCAACAACAGTTAATGAAGAAACAACTGCAGGCGAAGAAACAACAGTTGCTGCTGATACAGCAACTGCTAACAATGAAACACAGCCAGTAAATACTGCTACTGTTTCAAATGCTAAGAATAAAGATTATTCAGTAGGTACAGGAACAGTAATTATAATTGACATTATTTCAATTATAGTTTTAGCAGGAGTTTCATATCTTGTATGTAATAAGAAATAGCAATAATTATTTTAAAAAATCAAATAATTATATATGAATAAAGGTTCTTTATGTTAATAGATTATGAAGAAATTATGTCTTATGTATCTATTAGGTAAAGAGCCTTTTTTCTGTCTTGCCCAAGAATTTTATCTATGTTATATTCTATATGTTTGTTGGAATATTAATCAATAAAGCAGTACCGGGATATTTTTACAGAATGGATAAGAATGGTGTAATGTCTGATGGTTCTGCATGTGGTAATGATACTGCATCTGAGAGAAGTATGGTCAGCAAATATTTTGTGGATTCTGTATTATACTGGGCTAAAGAATATCACATTGATGGATTTAGATTTGACCTTGTAGGGCTTATTGATATTGATACAATTAATAAGATCAGAGAGGAACTTGATAAAATAAGACCTAATATTATGATGTATGGTGAGGGATGGACATTAAATACTAAATTAACAAAGAAAGACGTATTGCTAGCTACACAGAAAAACATTATTTGATAAGATACATTTATGTAATGCGGAAATATCATTTGAACAGGCTGTTAAACAGAACCTTCTTGCTATTTCAATTGTAATGCTGTCACAGGGAATACCTCTAATGCATGCAGGTGAGGAAATGTTAAGAACCAAAGAAGATGAGAATGGTGAATATGTAAGTGATAGCGTAAGGTCATCTGATTATGTTAATTCAATTAAATGGGATAATCTTAAGAAGAAAGAATATTATGATGTGTATGAATATTATAAAGGTCTGATTGCATTTAGAAAGTCACATAAGGTTTTCATGATGTCAGATGCAAAGGAAATTAAAAAGAAAAATTCCTTTATTGATACTGATGATGAAAAAGTAATTGCATATAAATTGATAGAAGATGATAAAGAGATTTATGTAATCTTTAATGCCGATGATAAAGAAAGAGATGTTAGGATAGGTTCTGAAAATGATGTGTTTAAATGTTATATTAATGATAAAAAGGCAGGAAATTCAGAATTAGAAAGCTGTAATGGTGTGGTAGGTGTAAAGGGAACATCTTGTAAGGTTTTAATCTCTGCTCTTAACAACGGCAGTGGAATCCTTATATAAAGACCGCAATCGTAAACTAAATATAGTTTTAATCTCTGTTCTTAACAACGGCAGTGGAATCCCTTATAATTAAATCAGCTCTTAAGATTGCTTTACTAATAGGAATATTATTAATCAGGCAGTCTAATAACATCATAGCACTTTTGCCTAAACTTAATCTGTCCTGACGAATAGAAGTAAGTTGTGGAGTTATACTCTGACATATTGGCAGATCATCAAAGCCAATAATGCTTATATCTTCAGGAAC
The DNA here is from genome assembly GCF_025567085.1 of Bovifimicola ammoniilytica. NCBI lineage: Bacteria > Bacillati > Bacillota > Clostridia > Eubacteriales > Bovifimicola > Bovifimicola ammoniilytica. The sequence continues at coordinate 5,965 of NZ_JAOQJN010000009.1, forward strand.
TTTAAGACCACGTTTCTGAACTTCTGATATTGCACCAGATGCAATTAAGTCGCTGGCACAGATAATAGCTGTTGCACCACGATCAATGAATTTAGGAACGTGATATTTAGCACAATCAGGAACGTAATATCCGGATTCTAATAAATGTGGATCAACATAAAGATTAAGTTCATTCATAATGGTAGAAAATGCCTGGGTCTGCTGGGAAGATACCATTGTATTTCTTGCACCATTAAGAAATGCAATCTTAGTATGTCCGAGTGAATGTAAATGATGAATTGCAAGTTTAAGCCCTTCATAGTGATCTGTTCCAACATAGCCTACTTTAGGATTGTTTAATATATAATTATCAAAAAGTACAGTTGGCATTCTTGTTTTACTTATTTGCATACTATAGTCATTATGAATAGAGAAACCAATCATAAATGCACCACTATAGCCATTAGTAATCATAAATTTATCATATTCATTTTTACTTTGTGCATTCAAATTAGAAGGAACTATATCAACTTTCCAATTACGAATTTCAGCGGATTGCTTAAAACCCTGAATTAAATCATATCCAAACTGCTCTCGGTTTTCATAATCCATATTCTCTATAAATACACAAACTTTCCTTTCGAATTGACCATTAAGGCCGGTAAAATGTTTACGTCTCTTAGGGGAATAGCCAAGTTCTATGGCAGCGGCTATGACTTTATCTCTTGTCTCGTCGCTTATATCAGTTGCATTATTAAGACCTTTAGAAACTGTACTTGAGGCAATGCCAAGATAATCAGAAATATCTTTAATTGTTACCATATAAGTCCTCCTGGATATATAATAAATATTATTAAGAATTTAAAATAGAAGCATTAATGTATATAATATAGCAAACTAGTATGAAAAATGCAATAAGAAATTTCGATAATTTTCGAAAAAATACGAAAAAATTACGAAAATAGTAAATAAAGGTAATATTTATAATTTATTACCTTGACTACATAGTTGGCAAATGATAAAATTAGGTTGTATTTCGGAATAACAACAATGAGGTGAAAATATGGCTGAAATGATGAATGAAAAAAAAGACAGAGCATTGAAGCGTGGAGCAGGATTATTGCTTCCAATAAGTAGTTTACCATCTCCATATGGTATTGGTACACTTGGTAAAGAAGCTTACAAGTTCGTCGATTATTTAGTTGAAGCAGGTCAGAAATATTGGCAGGTGCTTCCGGTAGGACCTACAAGTTATGGAGATAGTCCATACCAGTCTTTTTCAGCTTTTGCTGGTAATCCATACTTTATTGATTTAGATTATCTTGTTGAAGAAGGATTAATAACAAAAGCACAGATTAAGAAGTTCCCTTGGGGAGATAATGCAGAGTATATTGATTATGCAACTGTATATGGCTCAAGATTCCAGATTTTAAGAATGGCATTTAATAATAGTACATATGCGGAGACAAAGGAATATGCACAGTTTGAAAAAGATAATGAATATTGGTTAGATGACTATAGTTTATATATGGCTGTTAAGTTCAAGTTTGACAATCAGGAATGGTCAAAATGGGACTACGATATTAAAGCCAGACAGCCTGAAGCAATAGACAGATATAAAGAAGAGCTTAAAGATGATATTGCTTTCTGGAAATTCTGTCAGTTCAAGTTCTTTGAGCAGTGGAATAAATTACGTGTTTATGCAAATGAAAGCGGCATAGAGATAATAGGAGATATTCCTATTTACGTGGCTATGGACAGTGCTGATGTATGGGCTCATAAAGATTTATTCGAACTTGATGAAGATTTCGAACAGATTAATGTTGCAGGTGTTCCACCAGATGCATTTTCAGAGGATGGACAGTTATGGGGTAATCCATTATATAACTGGAACAGAATGGAAGAATGTGATTTTGAATGGTGGAAACAGAGAATGGCGAGCAATTCTAAAATATATGATTATATTAGAATTGACCATTTCATTGGTGTTGTAAATTATTACTCGATTGAAGCAGGCTGTGAAAATGCTAAAGAGGGTGTCTGGAGACAGGGACCTGGCAAGAAACTTACAGATGCTATAGACAGTGCAATCGGAGATGCTAAGATAATTGCTGAAGATTTAGGAATAGTAAGCCCGGCAGTAAGAGAATTATTAGCTGAGACAGGCTATCCTGGAATGAACATCATTGAGTTTGCATTTGATGGAGGTCCTACTAACTCACATTTACCACATAATTATAAACCTAATTCATTAGTATATGGTGGTACACATGATAATGAAACAGTAGTAGGATATTTTTCAAGCAGAAGTGCGGCAGATCTTAAATATGCATACAAGTATCTTGGAGTTACCAAGAAATCAGAGATTCCTGCAGCGGTATTAAGAGCGGCATATGCAAGTGTTGCAGCAATAGCAATATTTCAGGTCCAGGATATATTAGAACTCGGAAATGAGGCAAGAATGAATACACCATCTACAGTTGGAGATAACTGGAAATGGAGAATGTTAAAAGGAAGCCTTACGAAGAAGAAAGCGAAAGAACTTAAAGAATTAGCAGAATTTTATGCTAGACTTTAGTAAATATAAAAACAAAAATAATATAATTGAGCAGATAGGAGAAAAAGAAGGAATGAGTACATTTAAGGAGAACATTGTAACTATTTTAGACCTTGATTACAACAAGACAATTAAGGAAGCATCTACAGTAGAACTTTACAATGCAGTATCAAAAGCAGCCATGAAGAGTTTAGCTAATCAGTGGTCATGGGAAACAGATAGCAAAAAAGTATGTTACTTTTCTGCAGAGTTTCTTATTGGTAGATTAGTATATAACAACCTTATGAACCTTGGACTTATGAATCAGTTAGCTGATTTATTCGCTGAGAATGGAATCGATATCAGAGTATTTGAAGAAATCGAAGATAATGCACAGGGTAATGGTGGTTTAGGACGTCTTGCAGCTTGTTTCTTAGATTCAGCAGCTACACAGAACGTTACATTAAACGGTTATGGTATCAGATATCGTTACGGTATCTACAAACAGTACTTTGAAAATGGATTCCAGAAAGAAACAGCTGATAATTGGACAAAATTCGGTGATCCATGGTCAATCAGAAGAGAAGAAGATAAAGTAAGAATCGACTTCAAGGGACAGTCAGTTTGGGCAGTACCATATGATACTCCAGTAATTGGTTATGGCGCAGCTAAGATTAATACATTAAGATTATGGCAGGCAGAACCAATTGAAGAATTTAACTTTGCTTTATTTAATGACCAGAAATATGATAAAGCATTCAAAGAAAAGAATGATGCAGAGGCTATTACAGCTGTATTATATCCAAATGATTCAACAGATGCTGGTAAGAAATTAAGATTAAAACAGCAGTACTTCTTCTCAAGTGCATCTCTTCAGGATATTCTTAAGAAATACAAAGCTAAATACGGTAATGATTTCTCTAAATTATCTAAAGAATATGCTATCCAGCTTAATGATACACATCCAGTTGTTTCAGTACCTGAATTATGTCGTATCCTTGTTGAAAATGAAGGACTTTCATTTAACAAAGCATTAAAGATTTGTAAAGAAGTATTTGCTTATACAAACCATACAGTTATGGCAGAAGCTCTTGAAAAATGGAGTATCAAATTATTTAAGTCTGTACTTCCAAATGTATACAAATATGTTGTTAAGATTAACAATGCATTAATCAAAGACTTAGAGAAAATGGGAATCACAGGAACAGATGTTGAAAAATATCAGATTATTGATAACCCATATGATGATAACAAAGCTTGGTACATCATCCATATGGCAAGACTTGCAATCTATGCGAGTCATTCAACAAATGGTGTTGCTGCAATCCACACAGAGATTCTTAAGAATGATGCATTAAAAGAATGGTATGAAATCTATCCAGAACGTTTCAACAACAAGACAAATGGTATTACCCAGAGAAGATGGCTTGCACTTGCTAATGAAGAACTTGCTGGCTTCATAAATGATAAGATTGGCAATGGCTGGATTACAAACCTTGACGAATTAAAGAAACTTGAAAAATTCAAATCTGATAAGAATGTTATCAAAGAATTTGATGCAATCAAGAAGATTAAGAAACAGCAGCTCGCTGAATATATTAAAGAAAAAGAAGGAATTGATGTAAATCCTAACTTCATTTTTGATATTCAGGTTAAGAGATTACATGAGTACAAACGTCAGTTATTAAATGCATTCTCAATCCTTGATATATATTACGGATTAAAAGATGGTAGAATTAAGGACTTTACACCAACAGTATTTATCTTTGGTGCAAAAGCAGCTCCAGGATATGCAAGAGCTAAAGGTATCATCAAATTCATAAATGAAATCGCTAAAATGATAGCAAATGATCCAGAAGTAAATGATAAATTACAGGTTGTATTTATCTCTAACTACTGTGTATCATATGCAGAGAAGATTACTCCAGCAGCAGATGTTTCAGAGCAGATTTCTACAGCAGGTACAGAAGCTTCAGGTACAGGTAATATGAAGTTTATGTTAAATGGTGCTGTTACATTAGGAACATATGATGGAGCAAATGTTGAAATCGTTGCAGAAGCAGGCGAAGAAAACAACTACATCTTTGGTGCAAGAGTAGAAGATCTTGAGAAGATTAAAGATTCATATGATCCTAAGAAGATTTACAATAATAACCCAAGAATTAAGAAAGTTGTAGATACATTAATCGATGGAACATTAAGTGATGATGGAACAGGATTATTCCAGAACTTATACAATTCATTATTTGAGACACTTCCATGGGAAAAAGCTGATAAGTACTACTTATTAGAAGACTTAATGTCATACTGTGATGCTAAATTACAGGTTAACAAAGATTATGCTGATACATTAAAATTCAGAGAAAAATGCTTCATGAATACAGCAAATGCAGGTAAGTTCTCATCAGATAGAACAATTCTTCAGTATGCTAAAGAAATCTGGGAAGCATAATAGACATTAAGAAATTAGATTAATAGATCAGAGCAATAATCAAATAAAAGCGGTGTATGTAGAAATACATACATCGCTTTTATGCTTTTACAAGTATTTAGATGGTGCAGGATATGATATGGCTAGAGGCATTTAAAATTATAGAATTTACATTATTAAAGTAAATTTAGACTGAATAGGATATAGCTAGAGGACCATCGAAATTATAAGAATTTTGGCTTTCAGATGATAATTTAATATTTTTAACAATATCATTAATATTAGCACTTATAGAACCATTGGTAACTGGAATTTCCTTAGTGCCATCACAGTAATAAGCGAGACGATATTCACCACCGATTTGTCCGCTAAGTGAGTCCATCTGGAAATCAGAGAAATTCACCACTCTAAGATATCGACCGGATTTTAACTGTTCTATAGATGTGTTACCACATTCAAGTTTGTAACAGTCGCACTCTCCTGTTGGATTAATTCCCAGATAAAAGGCAAATCTTGCATTACCTGTAATATATTGTGCAATGTTATTCTTAATTAATTCAAGTCTCTTAAGCGCTATACCCTCACAGGAATAAGGGAGCTTTGGAGTGAGAGTGATATTGAGTTTATCAGGTAAAGTCCTGCACGAATCAGAGTCAATACATCTGGTCTCGTCTGAATTAATAGATTTATCAGAGTCAGGGGTGTTAGATAATTCACATTCAGGAATAACACTTTTACCAATATCAAATGAAGAATATTTAGGATAAATCATAGATGCATCAAGACGTTTTAAGTAGTAGTTGAACAATTCGCCTACACATTGTCCTTCTAAAATCACTGTATCATATTTCATATCATTTAAAAATGCCTTTGCAATTGAACGGTCTTTAACCATAATGAGGGCATTGGCAACTTTGGTACTGAGAGAATTAAGTATATTATCGTCTTTAGAACTGTATTTAAAATCATTGTATAATTCAACATCGGCAGGAGAAGTGCATTGCACTACAAATTCACCCGAATAGGTTGTTGATGAATATGATGCATTTACACCGTTAGAGTTGATTATACGATAAGTAGAAGTTGTTATAAATATTTCTGTAGAATTTATAAACGCATTGGTTGTCTCACTAATAGTATCGTTTACAAATAATGCATTTACAATATCTGTTGCAGATAAGTTATCAGTTTCATTTACAGATTTATTTGCAGATAAGTCTAAGCTGCCGGCTGTATCTGCACTGCTATCAGTGAAGTGATTTTTTGTTGAGAAAATATTATCTGATTCAACAAACGTTGCGTCTCCATGAGGTAGTTTATAATATGGGTTTCTAACAGAAAGTGCTGCTTCATAGGCAGAAAGGATATTTTCATTAAGTTCCATATCTGACATAGAACTATTAAGGAGGCAGCTTGCACTGCCACGCATATTAGTATCATTATAAATGAAATCTCTATAAAGGGTTATTTCGTATTTGCTGACATTCTTGTTACGTGTTAAGTTAAGTGAATGTTTAATATAAAATAATTCCTGAGTTTCAATTATATTTTCATTAATTAGGAAGTTCTGGATATCATTCTGACTTAGAACTTCTATAATTCTATCAATCATGTTATTCATTGTAATCTCCATTTATATTTATATTATAGTTTAACTGATTTTGACACGAGCTTTAATTGCACTGCCACCATCAGAGACTTTTACCCATTCTTTGTAACCCTTACCACAATAACCACAACCACTAAGTTCTAATTTATCAGAAAACATCGTAATCGATTTAAGCAAATCAGGAACATATCCGGATAGACAGATAGGAGAGAATATTTTACCTGTTAATTTACCGTCCTTAATCTCTCTGCCTATATTAACCATACATTGTATGCCCCAGTTCTTAGGATCTTCCATACCGCTGGCTGCATTTTCGAGGAGAAAACCATACCTTATGCTTTTAATCATTTCTTCAAGAGTATCTGTTCCAGGTTCAAAATAGGTATTAGTCATTCGGGTGTATGCTTTTCGTTCATAAGATTCTCGTCTTCCGTTGCCGGTAGATGATACATTTAAAATGTAAGCACTTTGTAAATCATTGATTCCGGATTTCAAGATACCTTTTTCGATAATAACAGTGTCATTAGAAATCATACCCTCATCATCAAAGAAATAAGAGCCACATTCATTGCAAGTAGCAGCATTATCATGCATAGTTACAAGGGAAGAGGCTACCTGTTTGTTCATATAAGATTTAGCTAAGGCTCTGTCTTTGACGAACATATCCATTTCCACACCATGTCCGAATGCTTCATGGGCAATTAATCCTGTTACGTCAGGCAGACATATTACGTCATATTCACCGGGAACAGGAGGAGTGCTGTCTAGAAGCTCTGTTACACATTTGCAGGCATATGAAACATCACAGTTCATTTCATCTAATAATTCTGCACCGCCAAGTGTTGAAAATGTCTGTAGAAAATAGTGTGTTTTATCATCTTTAGTAGCTAGTGGCTGTAAAACACCATTTGACCACATAAGATGCTGCTCTAAATCTTTATTGGATGATAAGAACATTTTATGGATATTTAAGTATTGGTAAATGCATACACAATCAATTATTGAATCACTATATTGAATAGCTTTTGAATAAATATCTGATAATTTGGAAGTTATGTCAGAATCGTTCATATCAGCAGGATTAATTTCATATGTCGTAGATTTATTAAAGGAAATAAATTCATCAGAAGAATCTGGAATTTTAAAATCACTAATTAAAGACTGACTATTATATTTAGTAATGTTTTCTGAAATAATTGATGGAATTGTATTCATAAAATCAGATGAAAAATCATTAAAAGAATATTCGTATAGTCCAATTGAGGAATTAAGGCGTATAACAGCACCAGTATTAGAAAATGTGTTATCTTTTATAGTTGTACCGCTTTTGGAAAAACGATAATTTCTTCCGGAAGTCTTTTCTACCAGAATAGAAACATTGTCATATTGCTTGGAAAGCACCTTTTGCAAGTGTGCAAAAGATGCCTTATTTTCTGAAAATATTGTATTATCTACGTTCATTATCTTGTCTCTCCCATAAAGAATAATGCTAATGTTCCGGGACCTGAATGTGCACCTACTGTAGGGCATACATAGTTAATCATGAAATTCTGGATACCAAGACGGGCCTTAATCTGTTCTGCTACATACTGGGCATCCTCTAGGCAATCTCCATGTGAGATAAATACGATGTCATTATCATAACCTTTACAGGTTTTCTCCATATTGTCAACAAGGGCATTAAGGGCTTTCTTTCTTCCGCGGACATTATTAAGAGGAATTAAACGTCCTTCATTATCTACGTGAAGTACAGGTTTTACATTAATCATTGTGCCGATTATGGCTGCGGCTTTTGAAACTCTGCCTCCTCTGTGTAAATGATGTAAATCATCTACAGTAAACTGATGACAAAAGTGTAACTTGTTATCTTCTAACCATTTGACATTATCTTCGATTGACATACCATTGTCACGATTCTGAACTGCTTTATATACGAATAATCCTTCGCCCATAGAGGCACATTTAGAGTCAATTACAATTACTTTATTATTCGTATATTCCTCTGAGAGTTCTCTTGCTATTATAGCAGTTGTATTATAGCTGCTACTAAGAGCAGAAGAAAATGAAATGTGTAAAACATCTAGTCCCTGGTCTAAATATTTTCTGAAGCATTTTTCAACTACTTCGGGATTACATGCCATAGTTGTTGGCATTTTGCCATTACGCATTTTGTTATAAAATTCAGATGGGTCCATATTGACTTCATCGCCATAGACAACATCATCCATATTATAGTATAAAGGTATAATTTCAATACTATGTTCAGTTGTATAGGAAAGTGGTAAATCACATGTTGTATCACTTGTAATAATATAATTTTGCATATATTCAGATTCCTTTCGTATTCAGATTAATATAGGTAATAAAGATAAATGTGTTTATGAATTTGAAATACCTATATTATAAGATTTCAAAAATATATTTAATATACATTAACATACATTTCTGACATAAATTATTATGCCAATTTTTTGGTGTAGTGTCAATAAATTTATAAGTATCTTGCGGTAGTATGAGATTAATTTTCAATAATTAAATCGACACGTTTTGCAAGCTTTTGTAAATTATGAAAATCGTTATTTGTTTTGAGACGATATTCTGATTTATCATCAAATATAATGGAAACTTTTTTTGTAAATGTTATGACATTCGAAGATGATTTTTCGGATATTAAATCTTTAGAATTGGTATCCTTGAAAGTAGTATTTTCGGAATTAATATCTTCAGTAATAACAAAGCTGGCATTATATTTCTTACAAAGACCATAAGTAGATGAAAGTCCGATTCCTGTTCCACCACTATCTTTATGAGTTGTTATACGTTTCATTCCGAGATTCATAAGTACATTATCATCAAATGTATTGCCACTATCATAAATGTCTAATGTTAGAAATTCAACTTCTGAATTAATATTTATATAAATATTTTTGCCATTATTATATTTAGTTGCAATAAATGCATTTTCAATTAGGTCAGCAAGTATAGTGTTAAAGTCACTTTCGTCTATTATCTTACCAATAAATGTATCTAAATTTCCAATAATGTTTACGTTCATAGTTATATCAGAAGCAGAACATTTCTGCATCATATAGTTAAGAAGTGCATCAATAACCATATATCCTGTTGAGGGAAGAGTAGAATTAAAAGTCGAGCAATTGTTAATAATGCCTTTTCGCTCCATAGATAACTTATTAAGTTGTGCAAGTATTTTATCTTTATCCTGTGCAGATGGATTATCTGAGCAGATAAAATTTCTGACAGTAAGTTCGAGAGCGGGAATAAGCTTATTATCTTTATGTAGAAGAGAAGATAGAACTTCATTGTCACTCTTAAGTGTTGCCAGTTCGTTTTTTAGAATCTCAAGTTCACGATTATAAACAGCTTTAATATAAGTTGCTTTGAGCCTGCTACGCCACCAGATGAATATAAAAATGGAGCTGATACATACAAATATTTGTGGAAGTATAAAATATTTGTATGTATCTTCATCAGCAAATTTTAAAATGATTGCACATATTAAAATTGTAAGTCCTATATAAATTCCAATATAATTAAATTTTTCTGATTTCAAAAATGGCATACCATTTTTGAAACGACGAATTTTAAAAATTAAAATCATAAGTGATATTTGCACAACAGCAATTATTAAGTATATTGATAGTGGAATTGTATTCTTGAAAATTTTTTCAAGAGGAACCACAATAAAGGTAACTAATGTCGCAGAAATTGCAAATAATACATAACTTAATGCGTATGAATATAGTGTACAGGATATAGCTGTGGATATGATATTACAATAGAATAATCTTATAAATATATAAATTGATATTCCGACAAGAGGTATATATATTACAGAATACTTATGTGAAAATAAAAGATATATACAAGAAAGTAAACAAGAAAAAATCAAACTATATATAGTATATCTTGTGTGTTTGGCTTGCTTGAAGTTAAGCAATTTAGGGGCAATATATAATGAACATATAATAAGTGTAAAATATTTAATAAAAGCATCAAGCATATAAATAACTCCATTCTAAAATATGACAAAAAGTAATGTTTTTATACTGAAATATACGACGTAAATGAATTCATATCATGCATAAAAAAATACTATCCTTTGAGCATCAAGTTCAAAGGAGGTATGTTTTTATGATGGAAAGCATTTTGAAAATGTTATCTAAAATTTGGGGAAAATAGCTATTTTTAAATTTAAAGAGACAAATGTGTATATTTACAAAAAATAACTAATATACACATTTGTTACAAAATAATAAATGCATTTCTACAACAAATCCAATTTACGGGCATAATAAGAAATGAATTCCAAATTTGAAGGAATACCGGAATCATGACTGATTCTTCCTTTATAATGTTCAAATAATTCATCTATGGAAGATCGACTCCAGGTTGTTTCTATTGCACGTTGCATTGCGCGCTCTATGCTAGAAGCCGTCTTTTTATATTTGTCTGATAATTCTTTAGAGATGCTATTCTTTGTGACAGACATTTTATAAATAATCACAGCATCAGCCAGATATTTGTATCCGTTTAGTTTAGGACTTAATCCTATCTTGTTAAATTCATCAAATAATAAGTGTTTATATCTTTCGATATCCTGTTCCTTAGACATAGCAACATTAAGGCTTCGTTCAGAAGATTTCTTTATTGTCAGATTATCTGCAATAATTTTTAATTGTTCAATAACAAATGTTTCGCTGTAATTATCTGCAAATTTAGTAAATATAAAATCAGCACCCATATTTCGAACTGCTTTATGAATATGTTCACTTGGATTATGAGTTGTTATTACGACAATAGGCTTATTCTCTATATAGCAGTCACGATACCATGCCATATAAGATAACCCGCTACCACTGCCTCTTTGTAGTTCCAAGTCTAATATTACTATATCAGGCTTTCTTGATGTGGTTAATTCTATACCTTTTGCAGAATCATTAGTAATAGATACAATATTAAAATATTCTAATGGTTTAATGCAATCGACATATCTGTCACATACTTCTTCTTCATCTTCAATAATTAAAATTGATAAAATTTTATTCATATTATTTCGCCCTCTCTTGATGAAACAATTTTATATTAATTATAACATATTTGTAGCAGATTCACATCACAAATTGACATATTTTAACAAATATTTTGTTAAAAATCTAACGAATTCTAACGAAAACCAATGGAAACCAACGAAAACTAACAAAAAAGTCTGAAATAAATTTAAAAAACCAACGAAAACCAATTGTTATTATATTTAATAAAATAGTAAAATATATTTTGTTTAGGTTGAAACGGAGGATGTTACATATGAAAAAATTAGATGTATATGATATGCCAAAGAATTACTACATTGATGAGGTAACTTGTTTTGAACATCCTATTGCCGTTGCAATGAATTATTATAGTAGCAAATGCAGTAGCCTGTATCTTATTTTAGCTAAAATGTATGGGATATATTTTGGCGATGGCAGGGAAAATATAAGAGAAACAATATTTAAGAGTATCAGGGAGATAATTGGAATAAATAGGGTTGAATATGGGAAAGCAACAGTAGATATAATAAGAAAAAATATCGATAAAGGAATTCCGGTAATAGTGGGCGTAAATTTAAAAAATATATTTTATAGCGAGTATTATATGAAAAGGGATTGGGGACATTGGATTCTTGTAAATGGATATGATGAACAGAATAAAACATTTAATATAGTGGATAATACACAGTTTGGCAAACTTGGTGAAAGGTATGATGAATTTGTTATTACATATGATATTCTGTTACAGGCATCTAAGGAATATAGAAAAAGATTTGGAAATGAATATGTATGTTTAGCACTTGAACAAGAGAAAGAATTTGATTATAAAAGAGCATTGATTCACATATTAGAGAAATATGACGCAATAGAGATTGATAATATTAGTGAATACAGACAGATACAACTTTTAGAAATGTTAAATGAAGTATCAGCAGATAATAGTGAACATGGTAAATATTATCGGGAGGAATTTAAAAAGAAGTTAATAAACATTAATAAATACAGAGAAGTTCTCTTTGAAGAAATTGCGAGTATAATGGCCGATTTTAATTATGATATTGAAAAGAGGTATATATATCAGGGCAGGATAAAAAACTTATATGAATTATGGGATAATTATATTATGGTGAATCTTGTAAAGGCTTCAAGGGGGAGATTTATTGCTTGTAATTCTAATGAGATAAGTGCTGCGGAAAATGATATACAAAATGAAATAAAAGCATTTATTGAATATTTATATAAGAATGAAAATATATCTGATAATGAGAATAAAAATAAAATAAAAGATGAAATCACATATGAGAAAATAAATAATGGTGATGGAATAATATATGGAAATGATGAGAAAATAATATTCAATTTCAATGGTAAGCGGACATATAACTGGTGGATTGAAGATGAAGCACCGAAAGTTAAAATCTATTCAGGACACATAGAAAATAATAGTAATATAAAAATTAATACATGCATAGAGATAGTGAGAGACACTGTTTCGCAATATGAAGGAATGCTTCAGACCGGAATATATATACATACATACGCAGATAATAGAAACTATATATGTGGTTTTGAAGGAAATGAAAAGTGGATTTTAGACAGAGTTGGTTATGACGGACTATATCTGGACATTAATAACAAATATGAGATATCAGTAGAAATTACCCAATCTGAAGTTATATTCAGAAAAGTAGTGAAACAAGACGAATATCAAATATTTAGCCAGAAAGTTAATACCGATGATGGACTGGAGGTTGGTTTGATGTGTAAAACATGGAATAAACCTTCAAAAGTGAAAGTACTTTTCAAAAATACAGAAATAAGAGAATAAAAACTAATAAAAATCGATATAAATAGACATCAAAAAGGCTGGATTTTATAAAAAAAACAGAAACTTTTCGAAAAAAATGTCGTTCGTTACGTGAAACGTGTCGTTCGTTACAAGTTGTCTATTTTGACTTGATTTTAAATACTAAATTTGATTATATGGTAGTAGCAGATGAATAATATTGCAATTATAACTGATAAAGATGAAAAAATAACATATGATGATTTAAAAATGTATATTGAAATATTCAGCTCAAAAATGATATTTAAAAGTACCATTCTTATAATAGCATCTAATACAATTGGCTGTATGGTGGGATATGTATCATGTTTGAAATCAGGCAATGTACCACTTATGATTTCCAGAGATATGAATTTTGAAAGCATAAAAGTGTATATTGAGAAATATAAATTTAATTTCTTATGGGTACCTGATATGTGGATTAAAGAGAATGTAGCAGAATATAAGATTATATATAGAGAATTCGGATATTGTCTTATAGAGAATAACATAGAACAACCTGAATTACATAAAGATTTAGCACTATTACTTACAACATCAGGTACAACTGGAAGTAATAAACTGGTAAGGATAAGCAGAGACAATATAGAGGCTAATACCAATGATATTATAAATTATCTGAATATAGATGATACAGACAGAGCAATTACTCTATTACCGATGAACTATACATATGGATTATCTGTTATTAATACTCATTTGAAAAGCAGAGGGACAATATTGCTTACTGAATTGAGACCATTCCAGAGTCAGTTTTGGGATTTCTTTAATAAATACGGTGGAACTTCAATTGCAGCAGTTCCGTATACATATGAAATGCTTTTGAAACTGGGATTTAAAGAATGGAAATTAGACACATTAAGAACAATGACTGTGGCAGGAGGAAAGATTGGAATTACAGAAGAACAATATTTTATTGAATATGCAAAAACTAATAGAAAGAAATTCATTATTATGTATGGTCAGACTGAAGCGACTGCAAGGATAAGTTACAGACCCTGGAATATGGCTGAAGAAAAATCAGGAAGCATAGGTATTCCGATTCCGAATGGAAGAATGTGGTTAGAAGATACTAATGGCAATGTAGTTTCTAAACCCTATACACAAGGTGAAATTATATATCAGGGCAAAAATGTAACTATGGGATACGCATATGAATTATCTGATTTGTCTAAAGGTGATGAAAGAAAAGGAATACTTAATACCGGAGATTTGGGATATATAGATGAAGATAATTATTTCTATATAATTGGCAGAGGTGACAGAACTGTTAAGATAAATGGACATAGAATAGATTTAAAAGATATGGAGAAAAAAATTGAAGCAGATTATCCGGAATATAAGGTAGTATGTGAAATAGAAAAATGCCTTGATACAGGTTTACATAAAAGAATTAAAATTATATTAGAAAACAGAGATAAAAGTATTCATTGTGTACAAACATCAGAGAATACTAAAAAGATAATTGACATGATAAGTTGGAAGATGAATGTAAGTTCTCAAATGATATATATAGAAATTCAACAGTAAAAACATATAAAACACAAAAGGAGAAGGTGAAGTAATGAATAATGAAATGTATGAATGTGATAAGAAGTTAAGAGATATTTTAGAGAAAATGGTTGAAGATGAAGCGTTGAAGAAAGCAATAAGAGAAAAGGAAGAAATAGATTTATTCAAAGATTTGGAGTTTGATTCTTTGCATATAATGATATTTCTGACGAATGTAGAAGAAAAATTCAACATAGATTTAATTGGAGAAGATAATGTAATGGAAATAATTAATAGTTATCGTGGATTATTAGACTGGTTGAGTGAAAAGCAAAAAATAAAAAACATATAAATTATAGTGCAAATTAAAAAATGGGAATATATGTGGAAAAACTATAAAGTGTAATGGAGAAAGAAAGTGAATAAAGAAAAGCTATTAAATATGATAAAGTATTCATATGAAAGAGTACCATTCTATATGAAAAAGCAGATGTCAGATATTGTTGAAGAGATGACAGAAGAAAATGTAACAGAGAAAATGAAGAATCTGCCTATTATATGTAAAGATGAAATAGTTAGAGATGGAGTTAACATTTCATTAGATTATGGTATGGAAAATGATGGTAGCATTATAATGCTACAGACTTCAGGATCGACAGGAAAGTGCCTGAATGTATATTGGGATAAGACAGATTTTAATAAATCGCTTTTATCATTATGGATATACAGAAAGAAATATTATGGAATTAATCCTGGGGACAAGATGTGTTATTTCTATACTATTGGTAATACAGATAGATACAAGACCAATGGAAATATTAAGTATGAAGAAGACAAGCTTAGGATTGGTTTTAGTAAAGCTAATCTTAATGATGAAAATATGGACTGGATATGTATGAAGATAAAAGAATTCAATCCAAGATGGTTAAATCTGCAACCTAGTATTGCACTATTATTAGCAAAGGCAATGACTAGAAACAACATAGATAAAATACAGAATTTATCGTATATAGAATTAACAGGTGAAATGTTACTAGAAAGCACCAGACAGAAATTAAAAGAGGTATTTAAGTGTGAAATAGCTAATCAATATGGTTGCCATGAAGCTAATTCGATTGCGTTTGAATGTCCTCATAATAAGTTGCATTGTATGGAAGATAACATATATGTAGAGATTGTGGATAATGAAGGGAAGGAGGTACAAGATGGTAAAGATGGAAGTATTATTATAACCACATTAAATAATCATGCAATGCCTTTTATTCGATATAAAATCGGAGACAGAGGAGTAATAGACCACAATCACGATGTATGTAAATGTGGAAATAAAAGTCCTGTATTAAAATTGTCATCAGGAAGAGTTAATGACTATATTGTATTAAGTGATGGCAGCAGGATAAATGCATATATATTTGTGAGAGCTATAGAAACAGTAAATATTAAGTTGGATAACATAATATTACAGTTCAGAGTAGTACAAAAGGAATATGCATACTTTATAGTTTATCTGGTGTTAGACGAGGATGTCATAGATGCGGGAATAGGTGAAAGAGATGTTGAAAACCTGTTTTTAAAATCAATCGCTGAAGAGAGATTATATGATACAGAATTTGATTTTGAGTATTATGATGAGTTTCTACCGGATGAGGATAATGGCAAACTGAGATACTTTGTAAGAGAAGTATAGAATGAAGAAAGAAAAAAGGAGTTTTAGAAAAATGCGAAGAACAAAAGCAATGATAATGACTACATTGATGAGCTTGGTAATGTTTAATAATATTGCATATGCCAGTGAAAGTGTAGTAGTTGAAGAAAATGAAATAACTATATTTGAAGATGCAAAAGACGAAAAATATGTAAATATGAAAGTTGAGGAGGAAAAGAAAAATAAAACAGAACTTTTAGATAATAAGACGGAAAGATATCTTAATGAAAATGGTTTATTTGATGAGGAAATAGAAAAATTAGATGATGAGACATTAGAAGAATTGATGAAAAGTTCTAATAAAGATATACAGGTATATACTTCATTTTATGAATATATAGAGCCTGATGAAGATAATAGTGATGCAGATGATAATTCTGAAAACGAGACAGTAAAATCTTCAGATGATACAGTGATAGCAGAAAGTAGTCTGGTAGAACTTACAAAAGATGAAATAAATGCTGTTATTGCTGAAAAATATTATGATGTTGATATTTCAGAAATGGAAGAAAAAGATGACAATACAGTATTAGATGATGTATTAGAGGCAGTAGGTTTAAAACCTGTTAATGTATATGCATATGAAACCATAAATAGTGTTGATAATAGTGATAATATGAAAGGAACATATTTAAAAAAATCTATACTTATAGTTCCTGAAAAACTGGGTAATAAACAATATTATAAATTAATAACAAACTATACATGGCTTACAATGCCTGAAAATAGAATGTTAGATGTGGCTATTGTATCGTGGGATGATAATGCTAAATATGATAATTCTAATATAGCTTATAGGGAAACGTATGCTAAGGTTACAACAGATTATACAGATACGGTACGTAGACAACTAACAGGTGAATTGTTATCAACTTCTCATGGAACAGAAGAAAAAAAATTAATTAAAAATTATGTTAATGAAAATAGCCCAGATCTTAATAGAACCCTTGATTCTGGAAATGTTGCAATTACGAATCATAGAATGTATGCGTTTGTTGACTTGATGGATGATACATTGGTGCCAAAAGATTATGAAAGAAAGGTATATAGACGCGAAGTAAATAGTATAAATATAATGATGTGTACATATATAAGAAAAGTAGATGATAGTGACAATGTTACAATAGGGTCCTATTATTTTCACACTAGAGCTAAGCAAGTTTATGATATTAAAGGATTAAAATATCAATTTACCAGTCATGCATTAAATATTACACAATTCATATTAAGAAATTTAGATTGTGTTAAGGATAAAATAACTGTTGTAAGAGAAAAAGGTGACTGTGAAAAAAAGTATTTCTTTAAATAAACAGAATGGAGAATGAGAATGAAACTAAGAAAATTAATTGCGTTACAATTGGTAATGATATCAGTAGTCAGTTTTACAGCATGTGGAACGGTTGATAGGAAATCAAATGATTCACAAGATGATTCACAATATGAAACTATCATTAATAAATTATTTAGTGATGAAGATAAAGAAACAAAAGATTATCTTAATTCACTGGTAATTAAAAATGCAGGTGAAACAAGTACCAATGATTTAACGTTTTCAGTAGATGAACTTATATATGATAGTGCAACTGGAATGGGTGCATATCAATTAACTATTAAGAGCAAAAGTATTAATCTGTCAACTATGAAAAATCATTTACCAGACTACTATGCATTTGTATGTGAAGATTTTAAATTAGAACTTTGTGATGGAATGATACCATTAGGAGCTGTAATGGAAACCCAGGATTATGAAAAAGAATTGTTTAAAAATTATGAATATGAAGTAATAAATGACAACGAAATTTGTATATGGGGACCATATGCAGAAGGTAATACCTTTGATATAAATGTTGAAGATTTTCAAGAAAACACAAAATGTTTGCATCTTGAACTTCCACAGGAAGATAATCATATAGAAATAAAAGTTGATAATGAGAACATAGAAGGATTTTATATTTCGCCCATTGGTGTAAAGATAGATACAAAATGTGTTGATGGTCTTCGTTTAGGTAAAATGGAAAATGTTGAAGTGAATTATAAGGATGGAAATAGTGTGAATTTATATGACATAATTGAAGGAGCAGGTGGTGGCGGCAATGGAGAGGTTTATCATTCATTATATGCGGCATCAAAAAGATTTTTTGTTTTAGATGATATAAAAAGTGTAACTGTAGATGGTAAGGAATATTTTCCTGAATAACATATAGATATTAGCATATATCATATAGAATACTATATAAAATCTTACAATATACATAGTTAGTATTTGTATATTGTAAGATTTATAAAAAGTGAAATGGATTTTGGATATGCTGTATAACAGCAATAGTTTGAATATAGAGAATTATAGTAAAAGCTTAGAAAGGAGCAATGTATGAAGAAGAAAAAAATTATTTATTTTATAATTGCACTCATCCTTATATGTGGTTGCGGAGCAGGTGCCGTATATAGGATATATGGTAACGGACCGAAGGATATAACAGAAATGTTTTTTGATCCGGAAAGTAGAGAATATATTAAAAATATGACAATATATAATGATGAGAAAATAGAATTAGACGATTATACAGTCACATTAGAAAGTAGTGTATATGATTCGGAAGTTGGAATAGGATATCTTGTATTTGTTATTCAACAGAACGATGGTAAAACAGATAATCTTAATAAATTCTTTGAAAAATATTCACTTATAGATTATGCAGGTGGTAGTGGTCGTGAAGAAAGTGTTATTGATGGAAATAAAATGTATTTCTATAAAGGACTTAGTAATACTGTGTGGGCACCTTCTGCAAAAGATAAAATTCTATTAGTAGAAAGGAATAAAGCTGGTTCATTATATGAATTTAATTTAATAAGTATTTCAAATACTAAAAAATTTGAATTTGATAAAGAAATTGTAATTTTATCACCTATGGGTATAAGAATTAATAGAGATGAATTCATAAAACCAGATACTGTTATACTCAAATATAATGATGGAACTGAAGATAAAGTAATTGTGAAAGAAGGAACAAGTCTTCTGGGTGGAGAAGATGGCGGTGGCATAGGTGGTGAAACCGGAAACTATGCGTATATTGCCCCTTTTAAAAATATAATGGATATTAAAAATGTTGAATCAGTTATCATTGATGGAAATGAATACAAACCTGTAACAGAATAAGATTTACAAAAAGTAAAGTGGATTTTGGATATGATGTATGATAGCAATAGCTTAAATATAGAAAATCATAAATATAATAAAACAAAAGCAAACAGAAAAATGAATAACAGAATGGAGAATGCCAATGAAATTAAGAAAGGCTTTGATAGTTCAATTAGTATTAATATTATTAATTGGACTGACAGCTTGCGAAAATAGTGGCGGAAAATCAAAAGAAACACAAGATGATTCACAATATGAAACTATCATTAATAAATTATTTAGTGATGAAGATAAAGAAACAAAAGACTATCTTAATTCACTGGTAATCAAGAATGTAGGTGAAACAAGTACAGATGATTTAACATTTTCAGTTGATGAGCTTATATATGATACTGCGACCGGAATGGGTGCATATCAATTGACTATTAAGAGTAAAAACACTAATTTGTCGTCTATGCGAAGTAATTTACCTGACTTTTATGCATTTATATGTGAAGATTTTAAACTAGAACTTTTTGATGGAATGATACCATCAGGAGCAGTACGTGGAATCCAGCATTATGAAAAAAAATTGTTTAAAAATTATGAATATGAAGTAATAAGTGACAATGAGATTTGTATATGGGGACCATACATTGAGAGAGCTACTGATTTTGGTATAAATGTTGAATATTTTTCGAAAAATACAGAATGTTTACATATTGAGCTTCCACAGGAAAGTAATTATATAGAAATAAAAGTAGATGATGAGAATATAGAAGGTTTTTATATTTCTCCATTAGGTTTTAAAGTAGATAACAAATATGTTTATAATCAGAGACGAGGTAAAATGGAGAATATTAAAATAAATTATAAAGATGGAAGTAGTATAGATCTGTATGATGTTACAGAAGGTATAGGCGGTTATACTGCTGTAGGTTATGAACAAACTATACATGATAAATATTTAGCATCAAAAAGATTTTTTGTTTTAGATGATATAAAAAGCGTAACTGTAGATGGTAAGGAATATTTTCCTGAATAACATATAGATGTTAGTATATATCATATAGAATACTATATAAAATCTTACAATATACATAGTAAGTATTTGCATATTGTAAGATTTATGAAAAAGTGAAATAGATTTTGGATACGCTGTATAATAGCAATAGTTTTGAATATGTGTTTAAGTAGCATTATATAAAGAAAGGAAATTTATATTGTGAATACAAAAAAAACAAGTTGGATATTTATTAGTGTAATAGCAATTTTAAATATATTATTATTTTTAAGTGATGTAATTACAATTGTTGAATTTAATATAGTAACCTCATTAATTATTATAGTATCAAGTATAATATGTATTATTGAGTGCAAAGAAAGAAAAAAGATTAGATATTTGTTAAGCATAGTTATTATAATATATATCATTTCAATTATTTGTACTTTTGCAAATGATAAAACTGACAAACAAATAGATAATGCTCAGATAGAACTTCAGAGAAATAATTTTATAAATAAATATTTCAAGGAAAACAAAAAGGTAAAAATTAAAGATTTGTTATCAGAAAAAAAGAATTTTATAGAATATAATGAATATACAATAGAATTATCGTACATTTACGAAAAAGAACTTAAAATAGCATATATCGAAATAACAATTACAAATCCGGAGTTTGGACAAGAATATATGGAAATTGGTGAAGAACTAAAATATACAGCATTTATAGATAAGCTAAAGATGATTGGAATAAATGAAGATAAGTTAGGTATTACAGATGATAAAACTGACATAATACCTATGATACCGACGGATTATGTTATGAAGCAGAATACCGTAATATTATATTATGACGTACCACATTTTGGTGGAAATATATATTTGTATGATTTTAATAAGAATACCTGTATAGAAGAATTTGCTTTAGAAGATACAGTTAATGAAACTTATGAAATGGCAAATGGAATATATTTATCGCCATTAGGTATATTTATTACAGGTAATGATGAGAATAAGTATAATTGTGCTGCAGGCTTTGATATAGAACTTGAATATTCAGATGGTTCGAAAAAGAATATTAATGATATATATTCGGAGTCAGATTTTAGAAAAGATTATACAGAAATAACAGATACCAATTATGCATATTATTTATTTAAAGAAGTTCAAGATATTAAAAAGATTAGAAAAATATATATAAATGGAACTGCTTATGATATAGATACATAAAATATTGCAGGATTTATAAAAAAATAAAATGGATTTTGGATATGTTGTATACTAGCAATAGTTTGAATATAGAAAATTATAACAAAAGTTTAGAAAGGTACAATATATGAATGAAAAGACAAAAAAAATCTCATTAATAATTTTAAGCATTATGTTAATTAATATAATTTTAGATTTTACTAATATTGTAACAAATAATCAAGTGATTGTAATAACAGCAATATTAATGGTTATAGTTAATATAGTATGTTTAATCAAAAATAGAAATAATAAAAAGGCTATTTTACCATATATTGTGAGTTCGATTATATTTATTATTATAGTCATGCAATGTTTAAGGGCATACTTTAAATAAAATCTAAAGCCAAAAATTTAATTCAATTTATAAAAAATAGCAAAATATACATATGTTGTAAAGTAAAGGAGAGATTTTATGAGAAAGAGAATTTTATTTGTAGCATTAGTAGCAGTAGTATTAACTGCATGTGGAAGTTTGAAACAATCAACAGAAAGTAATAACAATGTGGATAATCAAACTATAGGTGAAGCTGCCAGCACAGAAGAGACAACTAAATTAGAACATCTTAATACTGAAGACAATCTGAAGGAAGATATAAAAGATATTACTAATTATGAGATTACAGAGATAAGAATAGATGATGATAGTGGAGTTTATTCTATTACTGATAAAGAAATTATTGATGAATTTAAAAGTAAGATGGCGCTAATTGAACCGGAATATAATGATTTAGGGTGCCCTGAAGGTATAGTAGGTGGCTGGTCAAATATTTATTTTGTTAATGATACAAATGTTTTATATAAATTGTACGTATTACAATATGGAGATGGCGAATATGTGGAATTCAATGGTAAAGCATGCAATAACAAAGAGTTTATAAAAATGGCTGAAGAGATAGACAAAGTAAAAGGTGAGAAGAAGAAAGCAGGAGGAACAATAATTGGAGAAACAACTAAAAATTAAAAATAACAGATATTAATTATTTGAAAAACATAATGGACATTAAAAATGTCGAGTCGGTTATAATCGATGTAAATTTATGAAAGTGAAATGGAGGAAAAACAATGAGAAAAAGAATGTTAATGGTAGCAATGGTAACAACAATGGTGTGCTTAACAGCATGCTCAGGTAAGAAAGAATTAGGCGGTAAGAAAGACGTTAATGTAGTAGAAAGTGTAGACACAAATGAGGCTGATTCAGACAGTGATAATATAAAAATAGATAAGTCATTATCAGAGGGTAATGATACCTTGGTTAAAGATTATTATAATGAAGGTATAGATTATAAGAATAATGTAATTTTTAATCCGGATCAGAACAAATTTGTTAAGATGGAGAATAACACATATGTTGATTTAGAACAGAATTACAAAGAAGCACATATTACAGTAGATGATTTTGAAGATGATATAAAATGGTATTATTGCAAAGATGGTAACAGACTTCTTTATAAGCAGGATATTGCTCCAGAAGAGAATACTAGTGTTTATATTGTGACAGAAGCAACATCAGGTGATACATATTTATTATTATGTAAGAATAACACACATACAGGTTATTCCTGGCAGTATCCTGTAAAATTTAACGTTGAAACAGGTGAATATGAAGATGTATTTGCCAGTTCAACTATTAACAATAAGAGTGTAAAAGAATATGGATATCTTAAGAATTGGGAAATAACAGAAAGTAATGTGAAAGTTGATTGCAATGAAACATTCCTTGAACCTGAATCACAGGTATGGAGAAGAGAAATTGTAACAGTTAAATAAGATTTAAGACTAAGTAATATCAAATAATTTATATAGTGTTTAATATATTAAGCAAATGAAATGGAGAAATCACATTGAGAAAGAGAATTTTAATGGCTGCGATGCTGACAACAATGGTATGTATAACAGCATGTTCAGATAAAAATGAATCAGATAAGAATGTTAAAAATTACAATACAAAGGAAAGTATCGAATTATCAGATAGTGTTACAGAAAGTATAGAAGTTAAAAATGCAGATGTAACAGATGAACTTAAGGTTGTAAATACAGAACTTGTATATGGTGATGACGAGATATTGGTATTTAAAGATTATTATGGCTTATTTGTATATTCTGTAAAAGAAAATAAGGTAGTTAATTCATTAGATGTAAAATATATTAATTGTGATATGAATCAGGGGGATAATGCCTGCAGTTTCAGGACATATAATAATGGTCAGATAATTGAATTATATACACCGGAAGAATCATACAGTTTTTATTGGAAAGAGAATAAATTATTGAAAGATTATAATACTTCTAGTGAAAAAGAAGATAGTAATGAAAATATTTCATATGCTGGATTAAAGCTTGATGATGGAACATACGATTGTGTGACTATTGGTGATAACAAGTTATGCGTGAAGAATATCGACAATCAGTATGCGGTGAAGAATTTATATTGCGTTACCGTTAATAAAGATGGCGAGATAGTTTCCCAAAATAAAATTTATGATTCGTCAGAAATAATTAATGAATTAAGTAAGAGAGACTAATTATGAAGCAGGGAATAGAATGTCTTAATTCCTGTATATATAATTGGTTAATAAATGATAACATACACATAAATATGAGTGACATATATTTCCTTGGAAATGGTTTCAATATGCATTATACAGGAAATTATGGCGCTCATATGATATATACGGAACAATATGAAGCTAATAAGAGATTTGTAAGAAAATATGCACCTGACAGTGTATGGGATAATTATATTGAAGAGGACATTGATAGCATTGATAATAAGAAAGTATTTCTAATCAATATGTTAGAAAAATATCAAAGAATTATTATCAGATTATCAAGTTCATCATTGCCATACAATAAGAAATTCTCAAGAGATAAGGAAATATCACATTATATTACTGTAGTTGGTTATGAGAAAAATCATTTTATGATATATGATGCCTGTCCACCTGTCACAGATAAAGATGTGTATAGTGGTGAAATAGATGATAAAGATTTATTAGATAACTGGAATACATATAACAATGAATATCTGATTCTTAGATATGAAAGAGATGCATTTAAAGAGGACAGAATTAGAGAAGAGGTTATTGCAGCCAGAAATAATCAGTTAAAAGATTATTTGAAAAATCCATTGTTATCAAATAAGAAAAGATACAGAGGCTATAGATGTTTTATTTCATTATTAGAGGATATGCAGAGTATATTTAGCAATAATATTGATACTAAAGGTGTTATGGCAGAATGTAACAGACAGCTTAGAATCGAGGGCTTTGAACAGTCTAAAAAGTTTATATTTGACAATATTTTCACTTCTGGTTCAGATTTTGAGAATCATGATTATCAGAATCAGAAATACCAGGAGTATCAGGAAATAGTGAAACACTGGGATAAACTTATAATGAATATGTTCAAAGCAGGAATAAAAGGAAATGTCGATTTGTTTAATCAGGTAATTGAAGAAACGAAGAGACTTACATTAGAAGAAAATAGAATACTTAAAAATATAATTAAAGAATAATATAAGTGATAAATTGCCAGAAATGAGGATAGTATGACGGAAGAAGAGATATTAAATATATGCAGAGATAATATAGATTCAGAGAAAGAGATTATATTAACACCAGACACAGAAGTTAGTGTGGAAAACGGTTTTGATTCATTGACAATTATGAACATTATAATTGATGTTGAAGATATATGTGATTTTGAATTAGATGAATATATTATAAGAATAAGTGAGGCTAAATACATAAAGGATATGTTAGAGATTATAAATGAAGCCATAAGCAGGAATAATAATGATAATACTGATATATTAGAGAGTATTAAGAATGATGAAAAGGAATATCTGTATATTAATAAGGTAAACTGCGAATTTCATTCATTAGATGAGATACTTAAGCAGGGAAATATTGTTAGGACTGAAAATGGCGGTGTATGTCTTAATGGAATTTCAGCAAGGTTATTTGATTATTTTGACAAAGTATTTAAGAAATTTGCAATAATTAACTCGGCAATAGAAGAAAGATATCCGGTCTTACTTTCTAAAGATACTTTGATTAAGACGAAATACCTTAATAATTATCCGGGTAACAGTATGTATGTTGAGGATAGTAATGCAGTATTATCTCCGTCTGCCTGCTTTCATGTCTATGAAAGATATAAGGATACGGTATTTAAAGATAATACAAGTCTGACATTTTTACAGAATGTATTTAGAAATGAAAAGGATAAGAACAATGAATTTGGCCGCTTAAGAGACTATCATGTAAGAGAGATTGTGTTTGTGGGAAGTGAAGAATATGTTGACACTTCAATTAACAGAATGATTAACAAGACGAGCAGATTTATGGTAGAGCTTGGATTAAAGGGCGATATTGAGAGTGCAACAGATTTATTTATTACACCTAATATGAACAGGTATAAACTTATCCAAATGCATAATAAGGCAAAATATGAGTTGAGATTAGAGTATGATAATAATAGAGATATATCGGTTGCATCATTTAACAGGCATGGCAAAACATTTTCTCATACATTTAATATAGGTGTATCGGGAGTGGAAAATGTTGTGTCGGGCTGTATCGGATATGGAATTGAGCGTTTTGTTATGGCATTTTTGAGCCAGT
This sequence comes from Bovifimicola ammoniilytica, assembly GCF_025567085.1. Classification (NCBI taxonomy): domain Bacteria; kingdom Bacillati; phylum Bacillota; class Clostridia; order Eubacteriales; genus Bovifimicola; species Bovifimicola ammoniilytica. The sequence continues at coordinate 32,610 of NZ_JAOQJN010000009.1, forward strand.
ATGGTTGTAATGTAGAGAATATGCCAAAATGTGTAAGGGATTATATAGAGTCATAAGATAAAATTTACATTTACTTATATATTGTGGTATAATCTCATTTATATTGGATTATTACTATTAAAAATATATAAAGTGAGGAAATCAATGAATATAGAGAATATAAAGGAATACACACTTCAGGAGAAAAAAGAATTAAAAGACATAGATTCTATAGGATATGTTTTGAGACACAATAAATCAGGAGCAAGAGTTATATTAATTGAAAATGATGATAATAACAAGACATTTTCAATTGGTTTCAGAACACCACCTGAAGACAGTACAGGAGTAGCACATATTACAGAACATAGCGTATTATGTGGTTCGGAGAAATTCCCTGTAAAAGACCCTTTTATGGAATTAGTAAAGGGTTCACTTAATACATTTCTTAATGCGATGACATACCCTGATAAGACAATATATCCTGTTGCCAGCACTAATGATAAAGATTTTCATAATCTTATGGATATATATCTGGATTCGGTTTTTCATCCCAATGTATATGAGAAAGAAGAGATATTCAGCCAGGAGGGTGTAACATACAGTTTAGAGGATAAGGATGCTGAGTTAAAATACAATGGTGTCGTATATAATGAGATGAAAGGTGCATTTTCGTCACCAGATGATGTTATTGACAGAATAATTACAGAGTCACTTTACCCTGATACCTGTTATGGCGTGGAATCAGGTGGAGACCCTGACCATATACCTGAACTGACTTATGAGAAATTTTTAGATTTCCATAGGAAATATTATCATCCATCTAACAGTTATATCTATATTTATGGAGATATGGATATGGAGGAGACACTTAGATGGATTGACGAAAGATATCTTAGTGAATTCGATTATATTGAGGTTGATTCTGAGATAAAATATCAGAAACCATTTTCGAAGATGAGAGAAGTTGTAGAGAATTATTCAATCTCAGAAAGTGAAAGTGAGAGAGATAATACCTATTTATCTTACAATGTTGTAACCGGGGACATATTGGATAAAGAGACTTATCTTGCACTTCAGATATTAGAATATGCGATTGTTTCTATGCCAGGAGCACCTGTTAAACAGGCACTTTTAGAAAAGGGTATAGGTAAAGATATTTCAGGAAGATATAATAACTATATTTTACAGCCATATTTCAATTTCACAGCTAAGAATGCAAATGCCGAAGATAAAGATGAATTTGTAGCAACAATCAGAGAAGAATTAGAGCAGCTTGTTAAGAATGGAATTGATAAAGACTCACTTTTAGCTGCACTTAATTTCTTCGAATTCCAATACAGAGAAAATGATTTTGGTTCATATCCTAAGGGACTTATGTTCAGCTTTCAGGTATTTGACAGCTGGTTATATGATGATGCTGAACCATTCAGACATTTAGAACAGAATGAACAGTTTGCAAAATTAAGGGAGATGCTTGATACAGACTATTATGAGCAGCTTATTAAGAAATATTTCTTAGATAATACACATTCTTCATTAGTAGTTCTTAAGCCTGAAAAAGGACTTACTACAAGAAAAGATGAAGAACTCAGACAGAAACTTGCTAAAATCAAATCAGAGATGACAGAAGAAGAGATAGATAAATTAGTAGAGAAAACTAAGAATCTTAAGAAATATCAGGAGACACCATCGACTAAGGAACAGTTAGATACAATACCTGTTCTTAGCAGGGAAGATTTGTCAAAAGAAGTTGAGCCATTCTATAATACTGTAGTTAGTGAGGATGGGATTACAGTAGTAAGACATAATATATTTACAAATGGAATCGGATATTTAAGCTTATGCTTTGATGTAACTGACATTCCTTATGAGATGCTTTCATATCTTGTAGTATTAAAAGGCACATTAGGATATATGGATACTGAGAATTACACATATGCCGAACTTAGTAATGAAATGGGTATTCATACAGGTGGTATCTATCAGGAAATTAATGTATACAGAAATGCTTCAAATACTGATAAATATAATATTAAATTTGAAGTAAAGGCAAAGGTATTCTTCGAGAAAGTAGAGAAGGCCATTGAACTTATTGAAGAAATTCTGTTTAGAACGAAGTTAGATGATACTAAACGTTTATATGAGATTATCTGTGAGGGAAAATCTAACCTGCAGGGTTCGCTTATGCGTTCTTCAGATGCGGCAGCAGTTATAAGAAATTTTTCATATATTTCTAAAATAGGTGCAATTACAGAGCAACTTAAAGGAATATCAAATTATAAATTTATTGAGAATCTGGAAAGCAACTTTGAGGCTAATAAAGAAGATTTAGTAAAACAATTAAGAACTCTTGAGAAATATGTGTTCAGAAAAGACAATCTGGTAGTTAGTTATACAGCTAATGATGATGGTTATGCATATTTTAAGGATAGTTTTGGTAAGCTTGCAGATAAGTTAAGTAAAAATGACAGATCAGCTATGGCATCGATAGATGATATTGTAATAGATAAGAAGAATGAGGGCTTTAAGACTTCAGCACAGGTTCAATACGTTACAAGAACTGGTGATTTCTCTAAAGCAGGATATAAATACAATGGTGCATTACGAGTTCTAAAGACTATATTGAATAGTGAGTATTTATGGAAAAATATACGAGAGCAGGGTGGTGCGTACGGCTGTAATTGTATGTTTGGAAAATCAGGTGAGTCATATTTTTCTTCATACAGAGATCCTAATCTTAGAAAAACAAATGAAGTATTTGACGGAGTACCTGAATATATCAGAAACTTCACGACAGATGAGAGAAATATGACTAAATATATCATTGGAACGATAAGCAGTATGGATGTTCCACTTACAGCATTGTCTAAGGGAAGCCGTTCAATGTCTGCATATTTCAATGAGGAAAACATTGAGAATCTTCAAAGAGAAAGATTACAAGTGCTTAATGCAAATGAAGAGACAATCAGAAGCTTTGCTGACCTTGTAGAAGCTGTGCTTAGCTGTAACAGTATATGTGTAGTCGGAAATGAAGCAAATATTGAGAAAGATAAGGACTTATTTAAGACAACAGTTAATCTGTTTGAGTAAATATAGATAAATGGCTAATAAAGTTTATAAAAGGAGAAACGAATGACACAGTTTGATAATTTGTTAAACAATGACAAACAGATAAAATCAGGTTTTGTAACCCTGATAGGAAGACCTAATGTGGGAAAATCTACTCTTATGAATAAAATCATAGGACAGAAGATTGCCATAACTTCTAACAAACCACAGACAACAAGAAACAGAATACAGACTGTATATACAAGTGATGAGGGACAGATTATTTTTCTGGACACACCGGGTATTCACAAGGCGAAGAATAAGTTAGGTGAATATATGGTAAATGTGGCAGAGAGAACTTTAAAAGAAGTTGATGTAATCCTCTGGTTAGTAGAGCCATCTAATTTCATAGGTGCGGGCGAAAGACATATTGTAGAGCAGCTTAAGAATGTTAAAACTCCGGTTTTTCTAATTATTAACAAGACTGATACGGTTAAGAAAGATGATTTACTTCAATATATAGATACTTACAGAAAAATATATGATTTTGCTGAGATTATTCCGGCATCAGCCTTAAAAGGCGATAATACAGACACAATTATCGAATTGATTTATAAATATCTGCCTTATGGTCCTGCTTATTATGATGAAGATACTGTAACAGACCAGCCGATGAGACAGATTGCAGCAGAGCTTATCAGGGAAAAAGCATTAAAATGCTTAGATGACGAGATTCCACATGGAATAGCGGTTGCAATTGACAGAATGAATTTCAGAAAAGATGGAAGTATAGTAGATATCGATGCGACAATTGTATGTGAAAGAGAATCACATAAAGGTATAATTATCGGTAAAGGCGGGGCAATGCTTAAGAAAATCGGCAGTGCGGCAAGGTATGAAATTGAGAATCTGGTAGAGACAAAGGTAAACTTAAAACTCTGGGTAAAGGTTAAAAAGGAATGGCGTGACAGCGACTTTTTACTTAAGAATTTCGGATATGATAAAAAGGATATTACAAGAAAATGATAGATTCACTTGTATTAACGGGTATGGTGATAAAGGCTACAGATGTTGGGGAATTTGACAAAAGGCTTGTTATTCTTACAAAAGAACGTGGCAAAATCGTTGCATTTGCAAGAGGTGCAAGGAGACCTAAGAGTATGTTTGTAGCAGTTACCAGAATATTTGCATTTGGTGAATTTATACTCTACGAAGGCAGAGAAGCCTATACTTTGCAGAAAGCTGACATAGAAAATTATTTTACAGAGATTTCTAATGATATAGAAGCTATGTGTTATGGAAGTTATTTTTTGGAATTTGCCGATTATTTTACGAAAGAGGGAATAAGCGGTACAGAGACACTCAAACTTATATATCAGTCGCTCAGGGCATTGCAGAATAACAAGATTCCGAATGAATTAGTAAGATATATATATGAATTAAAAATGTTATGTATAAACGGAGAATATCCGAATATGTTTGAATGTGTAAGCTGTAAGAATGAAGATGTATCAATGTTTAGTGTTATAAAGGGTGGAATGTTATGTGATAAATGTGCAGGCAAAGCTGGGGATACAGTACACTTAGATACATCGACCATCTATGCAATGCAATATATAATCACATCAAAGATAGAAAAATTATATACTTTTATTGTGAATGAAGAGGTATTAAATGAGATTGGTTTCATAATGAAGCGATATGTGAAGAATTATGTGGATAAAGAATTTAATTCATTGGAAATTCTTAATACAATATTGAAATAAATTATTTCATAATGTATAATATTCTAAGTTTTATCATATCGCTAATTGTATATGAGCGAAAGCAATTAGCAATATGGCAGATGAGAAATCGCTCGGAATGGAGAATAATATGAAAAAGAGAAAGATAATCTTTTGCTGTATGCTTGCGGTTGTATTAGCAAGTTTATGTAGTTGTGCATCTAAGAAGTCAGCAAAGAAATCAGAAGATGAGGCAACAGTTATCATTGATAAGGATAATACGGTTTCGGTAACATATACAGAAGAGTTTAAGGAAGACTATTATGACAAAGATGAATTAGAGGCACAGGTTGATAGGGAGATTGAAGAATTTAATTCTAGCTATGCTGAGGATAAAGCTAATGGAATGTCAAAGCAGTCACTTAAATTAAAAGACAAAAAGATTACATTAAAGCTTAAGTTTGCAAGTTATAAAGATTATGAGGCATATAGTGCACATTATGTCAGTATCACTAAAAATGTGAAATTATTTGCAGGTACATATGAAGATGCTGTGGCAGCAGGATATGATTTAACAAACAAAGTTATAGATTTAGATAAGAAACCAGAAGTTAAATTAGATGAGAAATCTGATAAGAAGTCAGAAAAAGATACTGAAGATACTGTATCTAAGGATGCTGAAGAAGCAACTACTGATGAAAATTCTAATGAAACTGAATCTACAGACGAGACTTTAGAACAGACAGGAGAAGAGACATCTGAAAATTCCGAAGGTGCCTCAACAGAACAGACAGATGAGTCAGAGAGTACATCTGAAGAAAAATCAGAGAATTCATATGAATATAAGACAGTAGATGAGATTAAGGCAATAGAAAATGTATATGTATTCTATACAAATGAGGGACTTGATGTAAAACTTCCTGGTAAGATTGTTGCAGCAGGAGAATATGTTAAGGTTGAAAAGAATACAGTAATTACGGCCGATGGCAAAGATAACTATGTAATCTATAAAGTAAAAAAATAATATTAAATATTTATGTGGCAGATATGTGATAAATAAATGCTTATGTTGCAAAATGATTATAAAGAATAATAAGTCAAAGGTTAATTTTGGCGGATTAATCTTATTAATATAATAAATATGATGAAAATATATACGAGATTGTGATAGGCGCACTTAACACAATCTCGATATTCATTAAAAGGTGTGCGCAGAAAAGAGGATAGAAATGAACAATAATGAAAAAACTATGGACAAGATTGTAGCATTAGCGAAGGCAAGAGGATTTGTATATCCAGGTTCAGAGATTTATGGCGGATTAGCTAATACATGGGATTATGGTAATCTCGGAGTTGAACTTAAGAATAATGTAAAAAAGGCATGGTGGAAGAAGTTTATACAGGAAAATTCTTACAATGTAGGTGTTGACTGCGCTATTTTAATGAATCCACAGACATGGGTTGCTTCAGGACATTTAGGTGGATTTGCAGATCCATTAATGGATTGTAAAGAATGTCATGAAAGATTCAGAGCAGATAAATTAATCGAAGACTGGGCAGCGGATAATAATTTCACAATAGAGGGTTCAGTTGATGCATGGTCTCAGGAACAGATGAAGAATTTCATTGAAGAGAAGAATATTGCCTGCCCATCTTGTGGTAAGCATAATTTTACAGATATAAGACAGTTTAATCTTATGTTCAAAACATTCCAGGGTGTAACAGAGGATGCTAAGAATACTGTTTATTTAAGACCTGAAACAGCACAGGGTATATTTGTAAACTTTAAAAATGTTCAGAGAACATCAAGAAAGAAGATGCCATTTGGTATCGGTCAGATTGGTAAATCATTCAGAAATGAAATTACACCAGGTAACTTTACATTCAGAACAAGAGAATTTGAACAGATGGAACTTGAATTCTTCTGTAAACCAGGAACAGACTTAGAGTGGTTTAAATATTGGAGAGAGTTCTGTATTAACTGGTTAAAAGAATTAGGAATTAAAGACGAAGAGATGAGAGCAAGAGACCATTCACCTGAAGAACTATGCTTCTATAGTAAAGGAACTACAGATATTGAATTTTTATTCCCATTTGGATGGGGTGAATTATGGGGAATTGCTGACAGAACAGATTATGACCTTACACAGCACCAGAACACATCAGGTGAAGATATGTCATACTTTGATGATGAATCTAAAGAGAAATATATTCCATATGTTATTGAGCCATCACTTGGTGCAGACAGAGTAACACTTGCATTCTTATGTGCTGCATATGATGAAGAGAATATTGGAACAGAAGATAAACCTGATATGAGAACTGTACTTCATTTTCATCCTGCAATTGCACCTGTTAAGATTGGAATATTACCACTTTCTAAGAAACTTAATGAGGGCGCAGAGAAAATCTATGCTGAATTATCTAAATATTATAACTGCGAATTTGATGACAGAGGTAATATTGGTAAGAGATACAGAAGACAGGACGAAATCGGTACACCATTCTGTGTAACATATGATTTTGACTCTGAAACAGATGGCTGTGTAACTGTACGTGACAGAGATACAATGGAACAGGATAGAATTAAGATAGAAGATTTAAAAGCATACTTTGAGAAGAAAATGGAATTTTAATATATTTTGTTGAAGTATTAATAAATTCAGCTAATAGATTTATGGTTTATTGCCATAACGGATTGACATTGTTTTTTGAATCTGTTAAAATTGATGAAATTTAAAGAAAGTGAGGACAACAGAAAAATGGGACAGATTGTTGGCGAAGGAATAACATTTGATGATGTGCTTTTAGTACCTGCGTATTCAGAAGTTACACCTAATATGGTTGATTTATCAACATATCTTACGAAGAAGATTAAACTTAACATTCCTATGATGAGTGCAGGAATGGATACTGTTACTGAGTATAGAATGGCAATTGCTATGGCCAGACAGGGTGGTATCGGAATTATTCATAAGAATATGTCGATTGAGGCACAGGCTGATGAAGTAGATAAGGTTAAACGTTCGGAGAATGGAGTAATTACAGATCCATTTTATTTATCACCTGAACATACATTAGAAGATGCTAACAACCTGATGGCTAAATTTAGAATATCAGGCGTTCCTATAGTTACAGAAGATAAGAAATTAGTTGGTATCATTACTAATCGTGATTTGAAATTTGAGACAGACTTCAGTAAGAAGATTAAAGAATCAATGACAAGCGAAGGTCTTGTTACTGCTAAAGAAGGAATTACACTTTCAGAAGCTAAGGAGATGCTTGCTAAAGCAAGAAAAGAAAAGCTTCCAATAGTTGATGATAACTATGTATTGAAAGGTCTTATAACAATTAAGGATATAGAGAAACAGATTAAATATCCATCATCAGCAAAGGATTCGCAGGGAAGACTTCTTTGTGGTGCTGCAGTTGGTATTACTTCAAATGTTATGGACAGAGTTGCTGCATTAGTAGAAGCTAAGGTTGACGTAATTGTTATCGATTCTGCACATGGACATTCTAAGAATATTATTGAAACAGTTAAGAAGATTAAAGCAGCATATCCTGATTTACAGGTAATTGCAGGTAATATCGCAACAGGTGCAGCAGCAAAGGCACTTATTGAAGCTGGTGTTGATGCAGTTAAAGTTGGTATCGGACCTGGTTCTATCTGTACAACACGTGTGGTTGCAGGTATTGGTGTACCACAGATAACAGCGATTATGGATTGTTATGAGGTTGCTAAGGAATATGGTATTCCGGTTATAGCAGATGGTGGTATCAAGTTCTCAGGTGATATGACTAAGGCAATTGCAGCAGGTGCTAACGTATGTATGATGGGTAGCATATTCGCAGGTTGTGATGAGAGTCCGGGAACATTCGAATTATTCCAGGGTAGAAAATACAAAGTATACAGAGGAATGGGTTCTATCGCAGCAATGGAGAACGGAAGTAAAGACAGATACTTCCAGACAGATGCTAAGAAGCTTGTTCCTGAAGGCGTTGAAGGTCGTGTTGCATACAAGGGAACAGTTGAAGATACAGTATTCCAGTTAGTTGGTGGTATCCGTTCAGGTATGGGATATTGTGGAGCACCTACAATTGAAGCACTTAAGGAAAACGGTAAATTCGTTAAGATTTCAGCAGCTTCTCTTAAAGAAAGTCATCCTCACGATATTCATATTACAAAAGAAGCACCTAACTACAGCATAGATGCATAAAATGTAATAGAATTAATATTAGATATATTATAAAATTATAATAGAAATTACTATAAAAAAGTGTTAGAATATACTTAGATTCTGGCACTTTTTTTTGTTAAGTGGAGTAAGGAGATAACATTTATAGAGTTTAAAATAGAATGGAGTAAATTATGTCTAATGAGATGACTAAAAATGATATTAAGAAGATAGAAGAAGAAATAGAACATAGAAAACTTGTTGTAAGAAAGGAGTGTATAGAAGCTGTTAAGGAAGCCAGAGCACAGGGAGACTTGAGTGAGAACTTCGAATATTATGCAGCTAAAAGAGATAAGAATCGAAATGAGAGCAGAATAAGGTATTTAGAAAGACTTATTAAGACGGCAACCATAATCGAAGATGATACACAAGATGATGAAATAGGTCTCTATAGTGTCGTTGACTTATATATGGAGGAAGATGACGAGACAATGACTGTTAAGGTTGTCACGTCGATAAGAGGTGATTCGATGAAAGGCTTTATAAGTATTGATTCACCACTTGGTAAAGCTATAAAAGGACATAAACTTGGCGACAGAATATATATTAAAGTGTCAGATGATTATGGATACTATGTTGTTGTAAAGGGAATAGAACAGACTATGGATGATGGTACGGATGATATAAGAAGTTACTAATTGAGTGTGAAATGGAGGAATATATGAGGTCGGAATTTAAGGAGCATATTAGAAATATAATAGGTAAACTTGTAGAACAGAGTGATTCAGAACGTGATAATAAAGTATGCTTTTTTAAGCATTACAGTTCATTTAATATTGATGAAGAAGATATAATTAACATTATGACATCATTAAATTTAGAATGTGATATGTTCTATTATCAATTTGAAGAGAAGAAGATACAGGGACCATTCTGTCCATTTCTGGATTTTATAAAAGAGTTGTACCAGAAATATTATAAGTATATGGACTGTAAAGAATTCGTTAAAAAGGCATCTGTATATCCGGTAATACAAGATATGTTAATTTCATATATAATGAATGGATATTGCGAAAGAAATGAGGACATAATTCCAAGAGAAGTTCCTTTTGAAAGAGAAAAGATTATTGAGTCTGTTATTAATATTTTCCAATATATAACGAATGAACATAAGGTCGTTATAGTATTAGACAGATTGCAAAGAGCACATGAATCAACCATAGAATTATTATATGGAATGATGAAGAATAAAGAGTTATTTGATATAGTTATTATTGCATCATATAATGAGGCAGAAGATTTATATTCATATACAAAAGATAGCTGGAATCTGTTGTCAAGATATATTAAGGACATGGAAATGTCAGTGGATTATAATGATGACAATAAGGATGCTATGGCAGATGATGTATTTATTCCGGTAAATACACAGATAGATGTATATCTGAAGGATATTAAAGATTTATTCTTATGTCTGCAGCTTGAACAGGCCAAATATTATTTAGACATTATATATAAAGCAATTGAAAATGGAAACTTAGAAGTAGAAGATGCACAGAAGATAGATATACTTGCAATATATTCATTTGTTACCGTATATAATGGCGAGGAGAAAATGGCCTATCTATATTGTAAGAAGATGTCTGACATTGAATATTTAAGGCATGATAAGGAAAGACTTATCGAATATTACTATATTGCTGCACTTGTTAATCTGCAAAGTGGACAGAAGAATTTAGCAATTTCATCTATAGAAGAAGGAATGAAGTTGACTTCTGATACAAATAATAATAAATATATTGTTAAATATGAGATGTTAAAAATACTTATAGATATTGATAAGTTACCAGAGATTTTATTATGGAATCCAAAGTCCGGGATATCAGAATATCTTATAGAGATGGCAAGAGACAATAACCAGTTATTACATTTAGCATATGCATATATTTTTGGGTTCAATATTTCTAATAAGCTTAAGCTGACCGGAGACAAATTAGCTAATACTGAATTAGAAGAATGTTTTAAGGGGATAGAATTAGCCAAAGAACTGGAGAATACCCAGATACAGATAAGAGCATGGCAGAAGACAGCAGTACAGGCATCAAGTGAGGGGAAGTTAGATGAGACAATATTCTGTTATAACCAGTGCCTTAAGATAATGGAGGGACATAACAGTAAGCACGAAGAAGCACAGATATATAATGGAATAGGTTATATATGCCTGATTAATGAGAAATATAAGCTGGCATATGATTATTTCATTAAAGCTATAAATATCGGCCTTACAGTTGATACGCCTAAGTATATTCTTGATGCGGTATATAATCTTGGAATAACAAGTATTATTGTCGGGGATTATGCATCGGCAGTAAAGAATGTGAATCTCACAATGAAGATGATGGAATCATTGAATCTTTCAAGATTAAATGTATGTAATAAGACTAAGTTATATGGTCTGGCTATTTTTGCGTATATAAAGCTTAATCAGGTATATAATGCAATGTTATATTATGATATAATGAAAACAGCCTTAAAACATATCTTAGATGTGGACAATCCTGATTATAATATGTGGGAAGATGATATGTACCTTTATTATACGGTTACAGCGATGTTAGCTGATAAAGAGGGAGACTATGATAAAGCTAATGAGTATTATGAAAAAGTACAGAATTTCTGGTATAGTATACATGTGAAACAGAATTACATATTGCCAAAGGTAGTTGAGGAAGAGGCAATATTCTATAAGAAAACAGGTAATGAAGAGGCACGTAAGAAAGTACTAACAGATACAATTAAGTTCTGCAAGAAGAATCTTCTTATCCATAATGCCGAAATTCTTCAGGCTATATTAGATAATAAAAATGATGTAAAGGAACCTGATGATAACTATGAAATCTCTAATGAGCTTATAGAAGAGATTGATAAGATGATAATTAGATGCTCAATGAGAAAAGAAATTGAGAAGAAGAACAAGATGCTGAGCTTTTTTGAAAACTGGGTAGATTCATTAAACTATGAGTTTGAGAAGGCAGATGATATGATTAACAGTTCTATGCTTATGATTAAGAACAGATTTGACATAGATAGTGTTATGTATATAAGCATTAGAAATGGCATACCAGCCGTTAAATATAGTGATAATGAAATATCAGTTAAGAAATATCAGTTAAGATATATCTGTGATTATTTCAGCAAAAATGGCAGAAGAATAGTATTATCAAGATTTAAAAGATCATATCAGTATCATGAAGAATTAGTGTCTGCATTTAATAGAAATGACGTAGCAACCATGATAGCCATTCCGTTCATTAATAGAGAGAAACTTACGGAGATATTTGTGGCATTCAGATTTAAAAAGATGAATTACACTAAAGGCTTATTTATGTTTGAAGAGAGCGATGCGGACTTATTAAGAACAGCAATTAAGGAATTGATAGAAGCATTATCTAAAGTAAGTATTAAGAAAGAACTAGAAAAACGTTCAGTAACTGACACACTTACCGGATTATACAACAGACAGGGAATGAAAGAGTATATAAATAAGGTTACAAGAGGTTTTGTTTCCGAGAAGGAAAGACATAAGTTTACGATTCTGTATATGGATTTAGATAATTTTAAATATTGTAATGACCATTTCGGACACGAAGCAGGAGATGCTGTATTAGTGGCATTTTCAAGAATGTTAGAGGGAATTGTGGAAAGCAGCGGCTACATCATAAGATATGGTGGAGATGAATTTGTGATTATAATTCCGGATAAAGATACAGAATATGGAGTGGAGATTGCTGAGAAGATATTTGCAAATCTCCGTCATAATAAAGGGTTTAAAAAGGTAATAGAAGAACTTAAGAACATGGAAGTAAACATAAGTGAGAAGAACAGAATAACTTGCTCAATAGGAATATCTTCAGGTAATGTCTCAGGCTATTCAGGAATTGCCATGATTCTTAAACGTGCAGATGAAGCATTATATTATGTTAAGAATAATACGAAGAATGATTACAAAGTGTGGAATTTAAAAAGTCAGGAGGAAAAGTGAGATGAGTGATGAACAATACATCAATGAGTTAAGCAGTTTTATTAATAATTCTGTCACTCCATTTCATACAGTTAATACCATAAGAGAATATCTGTCAGCTAACAATTATGAAGAGTTAAAGGTGGACGAACCATTTAAGATAGAAGCCGGCAGAAGATATTATATAAATATCTATGACTCTACATTAATTGCATTCAATATTGGTTCAGATATTAGAAATTCAAAAGGAAAAGTCAATCTAAGATGTTCAGCTTCACATACTGATTCACCATGTTTTAAGGTAAAACCGGAATATATGATTAAAGAAGCATTAGGAAAAGATGAGGGCTATGTTAAGCTTAATACAGAAGTCTATGGTGGTCCGATTCTTAATACCTGGTTAGACAGACCGCTTTCAATTGCTGGAAAAGTTGTGATTAAAGGCAAAGAGTGGTATGATAGTGAAACACGTTTCATTGATGTCAAGAAGCCGGTGCTTACCATACCCAATCTGGCAATCCATATGAACAGGGAGGTTAATAAAGGTGTGGAACTTAACCGACAGAAGGATATGTTGCCTGTAATTGGTCTGTTTAATGAAAATGAGAATTATGATGATATAGTTCAAAAACTTATAATAGAAGAAATTAAGAAGCAGGGAAGAGATATTGCTAAAGAGGATATATCTGATTATGAGTTATTCATATATCAGACTGAAAGAGGCAGTACAATAGGTGTATATGATGAAATGTACAGCTCGCCACGACTTGATAATCTTACTTCTGTATTTGCACAGATGAGGGCAATTGTTAATTGTGACAGACATGATGGAATTAATCTGGCAATATTCTATGATAATGAAGAGATAGGCAGCGCAACAAAGCAGGGGGCTGCATCACAGGTAATTATGCTTATATTAGAGAAAATATATGTGGCACTTGGATATGACAGAGACTATATGATTAATGATATACTTAGTGGAATGATGGTGTCAATTGATGTTGCTCACGCAACACATCCTAATTTACCAGAGAAATCAGACATAACTAATAAGGTGAGTCTCAATGGTGGTATAGTAATTAAGGAATCGGCAAGCCAGAGTTATGCTAATGATGCACAGGGAATATCAGCAGTTAAAAGCATTTGCGAGAAATTTGACTGTAAATATCAGATATTTGTCAACCGTTCGGACATGCATGGTGGCAGAACTCTGGGGTCGATAAGTTCAACAGTATTACCTATGAGAACCATAGATATAGGTATTCCATTACTTGCGATGCATTCATCAAGAGAACTTATGGGCAAAAATGATGAAAAAAATTTAGAAAAGTTTTTGACAGGTTTTTATTCATAGAGTATAGTTACAATAGTGAATTTTATGTGAAAGGATAAACAGCATTATGGAAAATGAAAATACATCAAAGAATTTTATTGAAATGATTATCGATAAAGATTTAAGCGAGGGACATTGTGATGAGGTTCATACACGATTTCCACCTGAACCAAACGGATATCTTCATATAGGACATGCAAAGGCTATTTTACTTAACTATGGACTTGCTAAGAAATATAATGGTAAGTTTAATATGCGTTTTGATGATACTAACCCAACAAAAGAGAAAGAGGAATTCGTTGAGTCAATCAAGGCAGATATTAAATGGTTAGGTGCAGATTGGGAAGACAGACTTTTCTTTGCATCAGATTATTTTGAACAGATATATGAGGCAGCAGTCAAGCTTATTAAGAAAGGCAAAGCATATGTATGTGATTTGTCTCCTGAAGAGATAAGAGAATACAGAGGAACATTAACAGAGCCTGGTAAGAACAGTCCGTACAGAGACAGAAGTGTTGAAGAGAATTTAGAATTATTTGAAAATATGAAAAATGGCATATATGCTGATGGAGAGAAAGTTCTCAGAGCTAAAATCGATATGGCATCCCCTAATATTAATATGAGAGATCCTATCATATATCGTGTTGCACATATGACACATCACAGAACAGGTGATAAATGGTGCATTTATCCAATGTACGATTTTGCACATCCAATCGAGGATGCCATAGAGGGTATAACACATTCTATATGTACATTAGAATTCGAAGATCACAGACCATTATATGACTGGGTTGTAAGGGAATTAGAATATGAAAAACCACCTAAACAGATAGAATTCTCTAAGTTATATCTTACAAATGTAGTTACAGGTAAGAGATATATTAAGAAGTTAGTTGAGGACGGAATAGTTGACGGCTGGGACGATCCAAGACTTGTATCAATAGCAGCACTTAGAAGAAGAGGTTTTACACCAGAATCTATAAAGATGTTTGTTGACCTGGTTGGTGTATCAAAGAGTCAGAGCTCAGTTGATTATGCAATGCTTGAATATTGTATAAGAGAAGATTTAAAAATGAAGAAACAAAGAGTAATGGCTGTTTTAGATCCTATTAAGCTTGTAATAGATAACTATCCTGATGGACAGGTAGAATATTTTGACGTTATAAATAATCCTGAGAATGAAGAGATGGGAACACGTAAAGTACCATTTAGCAGAGAGTTATATATTGACAGAGAAGACTTTATGGAAGAACCACCTAAGAAATATTTCAGATTATTTCCTGGCAATGAAGTAAGACTTATGAATGCATATTTTGTTAAATGTGAGAGCTTTATTAAGGATGAGAATGGTAAAGTAACAGAGATTCATTGCACATATGATCCGGAGACAAGAAGCGGAAGCGGCTTCACAGGAAGAAAAGTTAAAGGAACCATTCACTGGGTAAGTGCAGCCCATGCTGTTAATGCAGAAGTCAGATTATATGAGAATATTATTGACGAAGAAAAAGGCAAACTCAATGAGGATGGAACACTCAATCTTAATCCTAATTCATTAACTGTTCTCAAGAATTGCTATATAGAAGAAAGTATTAAGAATGCTAAGAAAGAGGATAGTTTCCAGTTCGTAAGACAGGGATATTTCTGCGTGGATTATAAAGATACAACAGATGATAAACTTGTATTTAACAGAATAGTTTCGTTAAAGAGTTCATTTAAGCTTCCTGCACAGTAAGAAATATTCTAATAGTAAACAGAAGGTATTTTAAATTTGCAGGCTTGGTAACTTGCAGGGTATAAAGTTATAACCAACAAATTAGAGCCTGTAAATTAATATAAATATAGAAGTAAAAGCGGGTAGACGCAGAAACGAGGTTACGATGAGTAGTTTATTTTCAGGTCTGGAGAAATTTGGACTGACAGGTATGAAAGATACAGAAATATATGAGAAAGAAGAAGAGAAAACTGAAAAAAAAATTGTAGAACCTAAGGCTCCACATTTTCCGGAAGAAAGTGAAATGATATTTGACAAGACATATAGATGTCCGGTATGTGACAGACAGTTTAAGAGTAAAGCTGTGATGTCAGGTAAGGCTAAGTTAGTATCTATAGATACAGATTTACGTCCAAAGTATCAAGGGATTGATTGCATAAAATATGATGTGGTTGTGTGTGATAAATGTGGATATAGTGCATTGACCAGATTCTTTAATGGTGTAACAAGTCAGCAGAGAAAAGCTATTCAGGAAAATATATCATCTAAATTTAAAGCAATAGAATATGAAGATGAAAACATCTATTCATATGACGAAGCAGTTCTAAGATATCAATTAGCGCTTGCTAATGCAGTGATTAAAAAGGGCAGGATAAGTGAAAGAGCTTATACTTGTCTTAAGATAGCATGGTTATACAGAGGAGAAGCTGAGAACCTTGATATGTCAGAAATTGATTATGATACTAAGTTAGCTGAATTAAGAGACTTAGAGAAAGAATTTATCACAAGCGCATATGACGGATTTGTTTCAGCTATGAGTAAGGAGCTGTTTCCAATATGTGGAATGGATGAATATACATACACATATGTTACGGCTGATTTAGCGAGAAGATGCAAAGATTATGAGACATCAGCTAAATTATTGTCGCAGATAATCACTTCCAGAGGTGCATCAGCTAAAGTTAAAGAAAGAGCAAGAGAAGTAAGAGACTTAATTAAGCAGGAATTAAAGAGATAGAATTAAATTATATAAAATGTTATATAAATGAAGATATAAAGTCAAGGTGGCAAATTATATCAATAAAATCATAGAATTTTTTATGATGGAGATAACGATGTATGAATTAACTATAGATTTAAACAGTAAGTCACCCTTGTATGAACAGATTTATGAATTTATTAAAGAAGAGATAAAGAGCAGAAGAATTGAGTGTAAGACCAAATTACCATCTACCAGAGCGCTTGCAGAACATTTACAGATAAGCAGAAGTACGGTCGATATGGCTTACACTCAACTTATATCTGAGGGCTATATAGAATCAGTACCATACAAGGGATATTATGTGTCAGAAGTATCGCTGTTATATAATTTCAGGGGTACAGATGAAAAGATTGATATTAAAGATGAAGAAGAGGACAAGACAGATGTAATTGATTTCTCACCATGGGGAATTGATTTAGATAATTTTCCGTTTAATACGTGGAGAAAGATATCTAAGAATCTGCTTAGCTCTAATAATAAAAATTTATTTGTGGCAGGTAATTCGAGAGGAGAATTTGAACTTAGGAAGACACTTGCCTCATATCTATATGAAGCCAGGGGTGTACATTGCAGCCCTGATAAGATAATATTAGGTGCTGGTAATGAATATCTGTTAATGTTACTTAACCAGCTTATGGAAATGAAACCTGTCATAGCAATGGAGAATCCGACATACTTACAGGCATATAGCGTATTTAAGAAGAATGGTAACCAGATAATTCCAATAACAATGGATAAAAATGGCATGATGGCCAGGGAACTTCGGAAATCAAATGCCAATATTGCGTATGTTATGCCATCGCATCAGTTTCCAATGGGCACAGTTATGCCGATTAAAAGACGCATAGAATTGTTAGAATGGACTAATGAGACAGATGACAGATATATAATAGAAGATGATTATGACAGTGAATTCAGATATAAAGGCAAACCGATACCAGCACTTCAGGGTGTAGATGGTTCGGATAAAGTAATATATATGGGAACATTTTCGAAGTCAATTGCACCGTCCATAAGAATGAGTTATATGATATTACCTGACAAGTTACTAGATGATTTTAACAGAAATATGTCATTTTATTCACAGACAGTATCGAAAATGGACCAGCTTATTATAAATGAGTTTATTAAAGGTGGATATTTTGAAAGACATCTTAATAAAATGCGTTCTGTATATAAATCAAAACACGATTTATTAATATCATTATTTAAAGAAAATAAAGATGTAATAAAGATTTCCGGAGAAAATTCAGGACTTCATATCCTTATTAATGTTAATAATTCAATGAGCGAAGAAAAACTTATTACAAGAGCTAGGAACGAGGGAATATGTGTGCATGGATTATCGGAATATTATATTGAGAAACCACATTTCTATAAAGGAACAATAATTCTAGGATTTGCAAACCTGAGCGAAGATGAGATAATAAAAGGTGTGAAGAAATTAAAAAAAGCATGGTTGATTAAGTAAGATATGCGAGTATCGGGGCGTGTCCTGAGGTCTTTTACCTGCCTATGAGCATGTTTGTATGGCCTTAGAACTTTTGACTCAGGCATAATAAAAATTAATGAAAAACAAAATATAAGGAGAAGCAAAGTATGAAAGAACAGTTGTATACAATTCCGGTAAATGATGCATTTGCAAAGGATTGTGAATGTCCAATATGTGAAATGTATAAAGAACTTGAGAAAAATGCAGTGGAATTCACTATGGGACCTAGTTATATGGAAGACGATATTAGGGAGGTTACTGATAAAATCGGTTTCTGTACTGAACATGTTAAGAAACTGCTTAAAATGGAGAATAAGTTGGGAATTTCGCTTATACTACATTCTCATATGGTAAAGACAAATAAAGATATAGAAAAGTTGTCGCAGGGTGGTAAGGCAAGTACATTATTTAAGAAAAAGGACATATCACCGTTAACAGATTATCTTAATAATCTTAATAATTCCTGCTATGTATGTAATAAGATTGAAGAAACTTTCAAAAGATATATTAGAACTGTACATTATCTCTGGGATAAAGAGGATAGTTTCAAAAGAAAATATGAGAGTTCAAAAGGATTTTGCACTAAACATTATGAGGCACTTTTAGTTCAGGCAAAAGATAATCTTAGTGGAGCTGCTTTAGATGGTTTTATAGATGCTACCAATAGAATATATCTGGAGAACATGAAGAGAGTAACAGATGATTTAGAATGGTTCATAGATAAGTTTGATTATAGACATAAGGATGAGCCATGGAAGAATTCTAAAGATGCGCTTCCAAGAGCTATAACTAAAACAGTTACAGATGAGGGAAATATGTAGTAAAAACACCTTTCCGTTATAATAAGGTTTTAAAGCCTTGACTATAAGGAAAGGTGTTATTACTTACCAGGAAATTTCGTTGGAATTGTCCTGGTAAGTAAAAAACGCTCCGCCGCAAGCGGAGAATGTCGCAAGCAACATTCTTTATTCATTCTATACCGGATTATTCTTCTGTATCAGCCTTAGCAACAGCTTCTTTAACACTAGTATCTTTAGCTTCAACATCATTAACAGTATCTTCAGCTTCAACATCATCTTCTGAATCAGTATCATCATCAGCCTTAAAACCTGTAGTATCAATTGATACATCGACATTAACTTTATAATCAGAAGCAGCTTCTTCTTTAGAATTATCTCTTGGAATAGAAACATATTCTCTGTCAGATGATTTTACATCATCCTCGTCTGTGTCAAAATCATCATCTTCTGTGTCATCATCGAAATCATCATCTTCATCATCAAAGTCAAGACTATCATCATCAAAATCATCTGATGAAGCCTTATATTTGTTATAAAGAGCAACTCCTCCTGCTGCGATAGCACCTGCAACAGCAGTAAATATCAGAGCTTTACCGAATTTTTTAGCCATATGTTCAATACTCCTTTCAAAAATTTATTATAATTCAGGCAGTTACGAAATTCATAATTATAGAAAAAATATATAATTATAAGTTTGTAAGCGGCCAATATTGATGTATATATTGTAATACGTTTAGCACAAAAAATAAAGGCTTAATAATAAAAAATTCAGAAATTTTATATTAAGTTTTATGTTACTTCTTGTTAAAAAAAAATTAAGATGATATTCTATTATATGATATATGGATCTTATTCAGAATGGAGAAATAGAAATGACAAAAGACAGAAAAATAGTATTTTTTGATATCGACGGTACGATATATATGTATAATAAAGGAATTCCTAAGGATACAATACAGGCAATAAAGCAATTAAGAGAGAATGGGCATATCGCAGTTATATGTACAGGACGAACCAAATCAATAGTATTTTCGGAGATATTGAACATCGGATTCGATGGAATTATAGCAGGTGCCGGCACTTATGCAGAATATAACGGTGAGGAAATATATCGTTATGTGCTTGATAAGGATTTACTTAATGAAACAGTAGATGCAATGAAGAAACACAATATAATGGCAATCGCAGAGGGAATTGAATGTGTATGCTTTGACCTTGAAAGAATGCCTGAAAAGTATAAATCAGTATATGACATATATATTAAGACACCAGGAAATCATATAGGTAACATTGAGAATATAGATGAAATATCAGCATCAAAGTTAAGTGGTGCAGCCATTAATGTAAGTGATATGAAGGATTTTAAAAAGGAATATGCAGATAGATTTACTCTTGTTAATCATGACGAAGATTATGTGGAAATGATTCCTAAGGGATATTCAAAGGCATATGGAATCGAAAAAATGATTAAATATTTAGATATTCCATGGGAGAATACTTATGCATTTGGTGACAGTATGAATGACTACGAGATGCTTAAATATGTTAATTATGGCGTGGCTATGGGGAATGCTTCGGAGAAATTAAAAAAAGAAATGAAGTATACAACCGAGGATTACGATAAAGGCGGCATAAAAAATGCATTAGAAAGGTTTGGATTAATCTAACGAGGTACAATTTTAATGAGAATAATAACTAAGGACAGGAATATAATATTAGAGGATGTCAAAGATTTCAATGTTTCACAGACATTAGAGTGTGGGCAGTGTTTTCACTTTGATAAAATTGCAGAAGACGAATATGGAGTGGTAAATGGCAGAAATCTTCTTCATATAAAGCAGGATAAAGACTGCATTACCTGTTTTGACATTGACGAAAGCACATTTGTAAAAAAATGGGTAAGATATTTTGATCTTGAAAGAGATTATGGAAGTATAAAAGAACATCTGATTATTGCTGATAACAGACTAAAAGAAGCCATTAATGTGAATTATGGTGTGAGAATACTTAATCAGGAATTCATAGAGACACTGATGTCGTTTATAATTTCACAGAATAAGCAGATTCCGCATATAAAGAAGATAGTTAGTGATATTTCTGAAAAATATGGTGAATATCTTGGAAACATAGGTGATAAGAAGTTCTATTCATTTCCGGATAAAAGAACATTGGAACATATTAGCGAAGACGACTACAGAGAATGTAAAACAGGCTTCAGGGCAGCATATTTGAAATCAGCAGCAGACAGAATCACTAGTGATGAGAAATTTACAGATGAAATACTAAGTAAAATGTCATACGGAGATGCTAAAAACGAGTTAATCAAGATAAAAGGTGTAGGCGAAAAGGTTGCAAACTGCGTGCTTTTATTCTCGTTAGGTTTCAGAAATGCATTTCCAGTTGACGTGTGGATTAAGCGAATAATGGAATCTATGTATTTTCATAAAGAGACACCTAATAATGAGATAATGAGCTTTGCAAAAGATAAATTCGGTGAATATGGTGGGTATGCACAGCAATATCTGTTCTATTATGCCAGAGAAAACGGACTCGGAAAATGATAAGTTTAGTAATTAAAAAACTTTTAAGGTTAAACCTATAAAATATATTAAAAAAATGAAAAAATAAGAAAATTAAAGAAAATTAAAGAAAATAAGAGATATACAAGAAAACAGAAAGAAATAGAAAAACTGTTAAACTTGCAGAATAGAGGTCTTAGACTTAATATAATAGGCAGAAATTAGCACTCAAGCATAAAGAGTGCTAATAACCACTAAGGAAATAAAAACATAATTATATAGTAGCAGAATGGAGGAATTATAATGAAATTAGTACCATTAAATGACAGAGTTGTATTAAAACAGTTAGTAGCTGAAGAAACTACAAAATCGGGTATCGTATTACCTGGTCAGGCAAAAGAAAAGCCACAGCAGGCAGAGGTTGTAGCAGTAGGACCTGGCGGAATGGTTGATGGTAAAGAAGTTAAAATGGAAGTTAAAGTTGGAGATAAAGTTATTTACTCTAAATATTCAGGAACAGAAGTTAAAATTGACGAAGAAGAATATATAATTGTTAGACAGAATGATATTCTTGCAATAGTAGAATAATAGGAGGAATCAGATTATGGCAAAGGAAATTAAATACGGAGCAGAAGCTCGTAAAGCATTAGAAGCAGGTGTTAACCAGTTAGCAGATACAGTAAAAGTTACACTTGGACCAAAAGGAAGAAACGTTGTACTTGATAAATCATTTGGTGCACCATTAATTACAAATGATGGTGTTACAATTGCAAAAGAAATTGAACTCGAAGATCCATTTGAAAATATGGGTGCACAGTTAGTTAAAGAAGTTGCAACAAAGACTAATGATGTAGCAGGTGATGGTACTACTACAGCTACAGTTCTTGCACAGGCAATGATTAATGAAGGTATGAAGAACCTTGCAGCAGGTGCTAATCCAATTATCTTAAGAAAAGGTATGAAGAAAGCGACAGAGGAAGCTGTTAAAGCTATTTCTAAGATGAGCAGCAAAGTTAATGGCAAAGACCAGATTGCTAAAGTCGCAGCTATTTCAGCAGGTGATGAAGAAGTAGGTAATATGGTTGCAGATGCTATGGAAAAAGTATCTAATGATGGTGTAATCACAATCGAAGAATCTAAGACTATGATGACAGAATTAGATTTAGTTGAAGGTATGCAGTTTGACCGTGGTTACATTTCAGCTTATATGGCAACAGATATGGATAAGATGGAAGCTGAACTTGACAATCCATATATTCTTATTACAGATAAGAAGATAACAAATATTCAGGACATTTTACCTATACTTGAGCAGATTGTACAGTCAGGTGCTAAATTATTAATTATCGCTGAAGATGTTGAAGGTGAAGCCCTTACAACATTAATTGTTAATAAATTAAGAGGTACATTCAATGTAGTAGCTGTTAAAGCTCCTGGATACGGTGACAGACGTAAAGAAATGCTTAAAGATATTGCTATATTAACAGGTGGTCAGGTAATTTCAGAAGAACTCGGCTTAGAACTTAAAGATACAACAATGGATATGCTTGGCAGAGCTAAATCTGTTAAAGTTCAGAAAGAGAATACAGTTATCGTTGATGGCGAAGGCAAGAAAGAAGATATTCAGGCAAGAGTTGCCCAGATTAGAACACAGATTGAAGAAACAACATCAGATTTCGATAGAGAGAAATTACAGGAGAGACTTGCTAAACTTGCAGGTGGTGTAGCTGTAATCAGAGTTGGTGCTGCAACAGAAACAGAGATGAAAGAAGGCAAACTCCGTATGGAAGATGCTTTAAATGCTACAAGAGCTGCTGTTGAAGAGGGTATTATCTCAGGTGGTGGTTCTGCATACATTCACGCATCTAAAGAAGTTGCTAAATTAGTTGCAACACTTGAAGGCGATGAAAAGACAGGTGCAAACATTATCCTTAAAGCACTTGAAGCTCCATTATATACAATAGCTAAGAACGCAGGACTTGAAGGCTCAGTTATCGTTAATAAAGTAAGAGAATCAGAAGTCGGAATGGGCTTTGATGCATTACATGAAGAATATGTAAGCATGGTTGATGCAGGTATCCTTGATCCTGCTAAGGTTACACGAAGTGCATTACAGAATGCCACAAGCGTTGCATCTACATTATTAACAACAGAATCAGTTGTTGCAAGTATTAAAGAAGATGCTCCTGCAATGCCAGCAGGTGGTGCAGGAATGGGTATGATGTAATACCTGAATTAAAAAGTAATTAAATTAATTTAAACTAGAAAATGCTTCACTCATATGCAAGTATGGGTGGAGCATTTTTATAGTATATGAGAAAAGTTTGAGATATTAAAATACTCAACTGTTGGAAAATAAGCTGCGATATGATACAATAATAATAGTTATACTTTAACAAGGATGCGTAAAGTTCAAATTAAATTGGATATAATAAAAATAGTAGGTCAGGAGGTGCTATGGCATGCAGCTAGAGAAGGTCTGTATTAAGAATTTTAAAGGGATAGCAGAAAAAGAAATAAAATTTAAACCGGGTTTCAATTTGATAAAAGGTATTAATGGTACAGGAAAAACATCAATACTTGAAGCTATTGCTGTTGGCCTGGGTGGTTTTGTAGCAGGCTTGCCTGATGTTACAACAAGACATTTTTCGGCAGATGAAGTTAGAAATATTTATGAAAAAACCGGAGATGGTTCTTATAATAAAACAAATGTTATGCCGTTAGAGGTAACAATAGATGCAATTCTAGATGGAGAAGAGTATAGATGGACAAGAGGTAAGAGTAGTATCAAAGCGGCGAGAAGTACAACACAACCTCGTGATATATGTAAAAAAGCAGAAAAAATGTCAGAAGATAGTAATACTGAATTTCCTATATTGGTATATTTAAGTGCGAGTAGAGTATGGTCTCAAAGAAGAGAAAGAACTGAAAATATATTTAGAAAACAATATTTCAGAACTATCGGTTATACAGATGCATTGATAGATGCATCAAATACCAAATTGCTTTTAAATTGGTGTATGAAAATGGAAATGGTTGAATGGAAGAAGGAAAAGAAAATTGCTGAGTATGAAGCTGTAAAACAGGTTGTAGCGAAATTTATGGATATTATGGAAGATACAGAAGGTCACGAAGTGTTTTATGATAAGCAGGAAGAACAATTAATGTATAAAGTTGGAGATAATATTTTACCAATTGGACAATTAAGCGCCGGATATCAGTCATTAGTTTGGATGGCATTTGATATTGCATATCGAATGGCTGTTTTAAATCCATATAAAAAAGAAAATATTCAGTATACAAGAGGTGTTGTATTGATTGATGAAATAGACCTGCATTTACATCCGGTATGGCAATGGAATATTGTTAAAGCCTTAAGAACCGTATTTCCAAATGTTCAGTTTATAGCAGCAACACATTCACCTATACTTTTAGCATCATCTAATGAGTTATGGCTTATAGATGTTGAAGATGAGGAAATCAAATATATAGAATCCAGATTTGGATATGATGCAAATGCAATACTTGAGATGTTTATGGGGGCAAAATCAAAAAATCCGGAGACAGATAAATTTATTCATTCCATATATGTGGATATGAGAGAAAAAAAATATAATGAAGCGGAAATAAAAATTCAAAAATTAGCAGATATTACAAGTGAAAATAATCCGGACGTCGTAATGGCAAGGATGGAATTAAAAAGGAGTCAGTATAATTGATATATATTCAAAAGAATGAAGAACCAAAGTGGTTATATTTATATAAGAAAAATAATCCGACAGCAACATATGATACAGAGTCTTTTAATAGCTTGAAAAATGAATTACGTAAAGAGTTGCTTAAAGAGCAGCATTATTTATGTGCATATTGTTGTAGCAGTATCGGAATTGCAAATTCGCATAATGAGCATATAGAACCGAGAAATCCTAAAGATGGGATAAGTAGAAAATCACTTGCTTATTCAAATATTATTGCTTCATGCAACAATACGAATACGTGTGGACGTAGAAAGAAAAATGAATATGATTTTGAAAAATTTGTTTCTCCATTGAATCCAAAGTGCGAGGATATGTTTACATATTATCCGGATGGTATAGTGGAGGGAAATCAATATACAATAGATTTGTTAAATTTGAATGCATATGAGTTAAGAGAGGCACGAAAGGCTGTATATAAAACAATTATGAGTTTAAATATAGAAACAATTGAATTAATATATTGTAAAAATAATGAAAAGTTATCACCTTATTATAATGTTATCAAGTGGTTTGTGAAAGTGAACAAAAGTAAATTATCCAAGTGATAACTATTTTGAAACTAATATATATTGAAGCAGAATGGAGAAAATTATGAGCTTTACTCATTTACATGTACATACAGAATTCAGTCTGTTAGATGGTTCGTGTAAGATAAAAGAGATAGTGGCAAGGGCTAAAGAGTTAGGAATGGACAGCCTTGCAATTACTGACCATGGAGTTATGTATGGTGTCATAGATTTCTACAAAGCAGCTAAAGAAGTTGGAATTAAGCCGATTATTGGCTGCGAGGTATATGTAGCACCGGGTTCAAGATTTAATAAAGAAGCAGGACAGAGTGAGGATAAATATCATCATTTAGTACTTTTAGCTGAGAATAATAAGGGTTATTCCAACCTTATGAAGATAGTATCTAAAGGCTTCATAGATGGATTCTATTATAAACCAAGAGTAGATTATGAAGTGTTAGAACAGTACCATGAGGGAATTATCGCACTTAGTGCGTGTCTTGCCGGAGAAGTACAGAAATATCTTGCAAGAGGTTTTTATGAAGAGGGTAAAAAAGCAGCACTTAAATATCAGGATATATTTGGCAAAGGGAATTATTATCTAGAGCTTCAAGACCATGGAATACCTGAACAGAAGATGGTTAATAGCAGCTTACTTAGAATGAGCAAGGAACTTGATATAGAATTAGTAGCGACAAACGATGTGCATTATATTAATGCGGAAGATAGTGTGGCTCACGACATATTATTATGTATACAGACCGGTAAAAAAGTTTCTGATGAGGATAGAATGAGATATGAGGGAGGACAATTCTATCTGAAGTCTGAAGACGAGATGAGAAAGCTGTTTCCATATGCTTTACAGGCATTAGAGAATACACATAAGATAGCAAAACGATGTAATGTTGAAATCGAATTCGGTGTTACAAAACTTCCTAGATACGATGTTCCAGAAGGTTATACATCATGGGAATATCTTAATTATCTGTGTACAAAGGGACTTAATGAGAAATACCCTGATGATGACGGAACATTACGGGAAAGATTAGATTACGAATTAGGAATAATCAATAAGATGGGATATGTTGATTATTTCTTAATTGTGTGGGATTTTATTAATTATGCTAAAAGTAATGACATAATGGTAGGACCGGGAAGAGGTTCTGCAGCGGGAAGTATTGTATCTTATTGCTTGGGAATTACCGATATTGACCCGATTAAATATGATTTACTCTTTGAAAGATTCCTTAATCCAGAGAGAGTATCAATGCCTGATATAGACGTTGATTTCTGCTACGAAAGAAGACAGGAAGTAATAGATTATGTTGTTAGAAAATATGGTAAAGACAGAGTCGTTCAGATAGTTACATTTGGTACTTTAGCGGCAAGAAATGTTATTCGTGATGTCGGGCGAGTTTTAGACCTGCCATATGCAATAGTAGACGAAGTGGCGAAAATGATACCGAAAGATATCGGAATAACCATTCAGAAAGCGTTAGACCAGAGTGAAGATTTCAGAAAATTATATAACAGCAACGAAGAGGTCAAGAATCTAATCAATATGGCGAAAAGACTTGAGGGACTTCCAAGACATACATCAATGCATGCCGCAGGTGTCGTTATCAGCCAGAAATCAGTTGATGAATATGTACCTCTGTCAAGAGCTTCAGATGGTTCTGTTACAACACAGTACATTATGACTACACTAGAAGAATTAGGACTTCTTAAGATGGACTTTCTAGGACTTCGTACCCTTACCGTAATACAGAATGCTGTCAAATATGCTGAGAAATCAACGGGCAGAAAAATAGATATTAACAAGATTGATTACAATGACAAAAATGTTTTAGACTATATCGGAACAGGTAAAACAGATGGTATATTCCAGCTTGAAAGTTCAGGAATGAAGAACTTCATGAAAGAATTAAAACCACAGAGTTTAGAGGATATCATAGCAGGTATTTCTTTATATCGTCCGGGTCCAATGGACTTTATTCCTAAATACCTTGAGGGTAAGAATAATCCTGATAATATAACATATGATTGTCCGCAGTTAGAAAAGATTCTTAAACCAACATATGGCTGTATTGTATATCAGGAACAGGTAATGCAGATAGTAAGAGAATTAGCAGGATATACGCTTGGAAGAAGTGATCTTGTAAGACGTGCCATGTCTAAGAAGAAACAAAGTGTAATGGAGAAAGAGAAGAAGAATTTCGTCTATGGTAATACTGAGGAAAATGTTAAGGGCTGCATTGCAAATGGTATAGATGAGCAGATTGCGATAAAAATATATAATGATATGATGGATTTCGCAAAATATGCATTTAATAAATCTCATGCGGCTGCTTATGCTGTAGTTTCTTATCAGACAGCATTTTTAAAATATTACTATCCGGTAGAATATATGGCTGCACTTATGACATCTGTAATTGAAAATAGTACAAAAGTATCAGAATACATTGTAACAAGCAGAAGTATGGGAATCAAACTATTGCCACCAGATATCAATGAGGGTGAGAGCGGTTTTTCAGTTAAGAACAACAGTATTGTATATGGACTCAGTGCGATAAAAAGTATTGGTAAATCCGTAATAGACACCATTGTGGAAGAAAGAGAATTAAATGGTAAATATACAAGTCTTAAGAATTTCATAGAGAGGTTATCAGGTAAAGAAGTTAATAAACGTACTGTCGAGAACTTTATTAAGGCAGGCGCATTTGACAGCTTAGATGGCAACAGAAGACAGCTAATGACTGTATATTCAAGAATTATTGATTCAGTAAATGAAGAAAAGAAGAAGTCCATAACAGGACAGATGAGTCTGTTTGACTTGGTTTCTGATGAAGATAAGGCAGATTATGAAATAAGAATGCCTGATTTAGAAGAGTATTCAAAGGAAGAAAAATTAGCCTTTGAAAAAGAAGTTCTAGGTGTGTATGTTTCAGGACACCCATTAGAGCAGTACGAAGATAAATGGAGAAAAAATGTCAAATCATTTACTAAAGATTTCATAACAGATGAAGAGGGTAATACTATAGCTAAAGATAACATGGTTACGATTGTCGGTGGAATGATTGATACTATCACACTTAAGACCACAAGAAACGGTAAAACAATGGCATTTATAACACTTGAAGATTTATATGGTGTTATGGAGATACTCATATTTCCAAATGTTTTAGAAAGATACAGATATATGCTTAAGGAAAATGAAAAGATATTTGTCAAAGGAAAGGTCTCTATCGGAGATGATGAGCAGGGCAAATTAATATGTGACCAGATTATCAGCTTTGATAAAGTGCCAAGAGAATTATGGATTCAGTTCAAGGATAAGAATGAGTATATGCTTAAGGAAAATGAGCTTCTAGAATTCATAAGAAACAGTGATGGGAATGATACACTTATAATTTATTGTAAAGCTGAAAAGGCAAAGAAAGTATTTCCTAGAAATATGCGTGTAAATGCGGATGCTGGCATGGTTAATCGGCTGTCGGAAAAATATGGTACTGATAATGTAAAAGTTGTAGAAAAAAGCATTGAAATAGCCTAAAAAATGAATTACAATATTATATGTGTTTGTGTGAAATAAAAAAGTAAATATATATAGAATAAATGGAGGAATATTATGGAAAATCAGGTAAAAACAATTGGTGTACTTACAAGCGGTGGAGATGCTCCGGGAATGAATGCAGCTATCAGAGCTGTAGTAAGAACAGCGATTTCTAAAGGACTTAAAGTTAAAGGAATTATGAGAGGTTACGCAGGACTTCTTAATGAAGAAATCGTAGATATGGATACTAAGAGCGTCGCTGATATTATACAGAGAGGTGGTACAATCCTTTATACAGCAAGATGTGAAGAATTCAGAACTGCAGAGGGACAGAAGAAAGGTGCAGAGATATGTAAGAAGCATGGTATCGACGGATTAGTTGTAATCGGTGGTGACGGTTCTTTCCAGGGTGCACAGAAGTTATCTCATTTAGGAATAAATACAATTGGTGTACCGGGAACAATCGACTTAGATATCGCATGTACAGATTACACAATTGGTTTTGATACAGCAGTTAATACAGCTATGGAAGCAATTGATAAAATCAGAGATACATCAACATCTCATGAGAGATGCAGTGTTATCGAAGTTATGGGACGTCACGCAGGCTATATCGCATTATGGTGTGGTATTGCAAATGGTGCTGAAGATATATTACTTCCTGAGAGATATGATGGCAATGAGGCTAAGTTAATCGAGCATATCAAGGATACTAAGAAGAAAGGCAAGAAACATCATATCGTAATAAATGCGGAGGGTATCGGTGATTCACAGGCAATGGCTAAGAGAATTGAAGCTGAAACAGGAATGGAAACAAGGGCTACAATATTAGGACATATGCAGCGTGGTGGAAGCCCAACATGTAAAGACAGAGTATATGCTTCAATAATGGGTGCATATGCAGTTGATTTACTTTGCCAGGGTAAGAGTGACAGGGTTGTTGCATATTCTCATGGTGAATATGTAGATTATGAAATCGATGAAGCACTTGCAATGAAGAAAGATATAGATGAATATCAGTATGATATAAGCAAACATTTAGCAAGATAACAAAAGTAATTACAGGAAAAGATTAATGATAACTTCAACAGCTAATTCACAGATTAAAAATGTAATGAAACTTCAGACGCAGGCTAAGGCAAGAAATAAAGCAGGTCAGTTCATAGTCGAAGGAATAAGAATGTGTGTCGAGATTCCGAAAGATAGAATAGTAAAAATATATATTTCGGAAAGCTTTTATAATAATTTAAATAACTCTTCTAATGACAATATTAAGCAACTGACTGCTGATACAGATTATGAATTAGTGGAGGATAATGTATTTAAACAAATGTCGGACACTGTTACTCCACAGGGCATATTGACAATAGTGAATAAGAAGGAAGCCTGCTTTAATGACATTCTTGATAGAAAAACCTATCTTATCTTGGAAAATATTCAAGATCCAGGTAATCTTGGGACAATATTAAGAACAGCAGAGGGTGCAGGAATAGACGGAATAATAATGAATAAAGGAACTGTGGATATCTATAATCCTAAGGTTGTAAGGTCTACAATGGGTTCAATATTCAGAGTTCCATTTATGTATTGTGATGACATTATGGGTAAGGTAGATGAGTTAAAGAAAAGCGGTGTAAAAGTATATGCTGCAGCCCTTGGAGGCACAAGAAATTATTCTGAACCTGATTATACCAGGCCATCTGCATTTGCAATAGGCAACGAGGGAAACGGACTTACCGATGAGATGATTAATGCAGCAGATGAACGTATAAAGATACCTATGCTTGGTAAAGTTGAATCACTTAATGCAGCAAATGCAGCAGGAATACTGATGTATGAAGCATTCAGACAGAAAGGGTTCTGATTAGGAATATAGGACAGAACGTTTGATAATCAGGATTAATCCTCAATACGTTTTGTCTTATAATTTTCTGATTAAGTATTGTGTAGTGAATGAACAAATAATTAAAATAAAAACTCCACCTTATATATCAACGTATTTACAAAAATCATAATGCATTGATATATAAGGTGGAGTTTTTATCTTTATTAAGTTTTGTGAATATATTTACAAAACTTAATAAAGACTAATAGTGAAATTAATCACTTCATTATGTACTACAAATTAAAGTTCAACAAAATAATCGCCATTTGATAAACCGTTAACTACAAAATAAGCTCTGTGTTCTTCTGGTTTGATATAAATTTCGATAGTCTTAATCTCTTCAAGTTTACCCTGAAATTTATCAACCCAAACTTTCTTAACAGTTTCAAGAATATCAGAAGCAACTACTTCTTTCCCACTAAACTGAAGAACGTAAGTTGAGTTAATTACTGCAGCTTCTTTCTTAGCTGTTGTTTTTTTAGCAGTAGTAGTAGCTTTCTTAGTAGCTGGCTTCTTAGTAGCTGGCTTCTTAGCGGTTGCTTTCTTAGCAGGTGCTTCGACAGCTTTTGCCTCAACAGTGCTATTTGCTGTTGCCTTTGTTTCTGTAGTAGCATTTACAGCAGTGGCTTTGGTAGTAGCTGGAGTTACATTAGCCTTAGAATCTGCTGCGCTTGTTTTAGATTTAGTTGCCATAATACTTTATTCCTCCTTAACCTAGGATAACTCCTACGAGAATAATACCCCTTTATTGCAAATTTTGCAACATCTTATACACTTTTTTTCTTAAAATTACAAAAACATATTAGCGAATTGTGTCAAAATTATACTAAATATACAAAGAAAGTAAAAAAACATATTGTAAAAGTGCCTTAAAGTCGAGGCTTTTCCAAAAACTTGACAAATAAATGAATCTCTGTTAGAATACTTTCGTAACAAAACGTAACAATTTTGTAACAAATATGAATAACAATTGTAATTATTGGAGGTTTTCATGAGACTTAAAAGTAGAATGACAACAGTTGCTACATCGGCAGCAGTAATGGCTATGTCAGGTATGCTGGTAGTTGGCGCGGCAGAAGTTACTACAAGAAAAGATAGTGGAAATAAGGCAGCAATAGTAGAAGAAGTAGAATCAACAGATATGTTGATTGACGAAGTAGCTAACGTTATGCCGGCAGAGACAGAAATTGTTAAAGCGACAGAAGAGACAGAAGTCCCAACGGAAGTTCAGACTGAAGCAGAGACAGAACCTGCCACACAGGAACAGCCTACATCAGCATTTGCAGGCAAGTTTATGGTTAATGTAGATGAGTACCTTAATATAAGAGCAGCCGCTGATGAGAACAGTGACGTGGTTGGTAAATTATATGCGGGTGCAGGTGGAACTGTTTTAGAAAGAGGCGAAGAATGGACTAAGATTAGTTCGGGAAGTGTTGAGGGATATGTAGCTACAGCATATATATTATTTGATGCAGATGCAGAATATAAGGCAAATGAAGTTGGTACATGGAAAGTTACTGTATTAGAAGATTCAATAAGAATCAGAAAGTTACCAAGTACAGAAGCAGGTGTATGGGGACTTGCAGAACAGAACGATGTATATAGATGTACAAAGATTACAGATGACTGGTTAGAAATCAATTATGATGGTGAAATCGGATATGTTTCAACAGATTATGCAAAAGTAGAATTAGTAATAGGTCAGGCAGTTTCAAGAGAAGAAGAACTTGAACAGATTAGAAGAGAAGAGGAAGAGAAAGCTGCTAAAGAAGCCGAGGCTAAGAGAAAAGAAGAAGAGGCTAAAGCAGAGGAAAAGAAAATTGCTTCAGCAAGCAAATTCGTAGAGACAGTTCAGACTTCAGCTTATAACGTATCAGAAAATGATGTGTATTTATTAGCATGTTTAGTATGTGCAGAAGCAGGATATGAACCATATGAGGGAAAATTAGCAGTTGCAAATGTTGTACTTAACCGTTTAAATGGTGGTGCATATGGAAGCACAATGTCAGCTGTTATATACGCACCTGGACAGTTCAGCGTTGCAGCAAGTGGAAGACTTGCATCAGTAATGGCAGCAGGACCTAACAGTGAATCAATTACTGCAGCTAAAGATGCACTTTCAGGAACAAATAATGTTCCTAATTATTCGAGCTTCCGTTCATGCGGTGGCGCTAATTACAGCAATTATAACAACTATTCAATTATTGGCAACCAGGTATTCTATAACTAATAATATAGTAGATAACTTAAAATTCGCACATATATAACAGATGATTTAATTCTATTATATATGTGCGAATTTTTAGTCTCTTCTAACGTGCATAATATCATACGTTAGAAAAGGCTATAAAAAGCATTATCACTTGTAAAATAATTGAAAATAGATTATTATTAACAAAGATACATTAACAAAGATTTTCAGGAAAGGATTAAATTCAAGGGTGAAGATATGGAAGCAATATATTGGCTGATTATTTTTCTTGTTTTACTGTTAATTGAAATCTTTACATTAGGTCTTACAACCATATGGTTTGCAATTGGTGCAGTCGCAGCAATAATTGCAGCATTAGCAGGCGCAGAAGTTATTGTACAGGTAATGTTATTTATAATTGTATCATTTATAACATTAGTACTTACAAGACCAATAGCGGTAAAATACCTTAGGAAGAATACCTTAAAGACGAATGTAGATGAACTGATAGGAAAGACAGCAGTAATTACTAAGCCTATTATTGATGAGAATAATATCGGTGAGGCTAAGATAGAGGGAGAAATATGGTTAGCTAAATCAGTTGATGGTAAAATGATTAAAGAAGGAGAGATTGTTAAGGTAGTAGAAGTAAATGGTGTTAAGTTGATTGTTAAAAAATCGATATAACATATTAGATTGTATAAGTATATTACAATCAGGTTAATTGTGATTTAGATATTAAATATCTGAATCATGCAAAACAAAATATGAATGGAGGAAGAATATGAATTCAGTAATTCTAGCAGCAGGCAGCATAGGTGGATGGATATTTGCCATTATAATAATAGTAATTCTTGTACTTATTATTTCATGTGTTAAAGTCGTTCCACAGACACAGGCATTTGTAATTGAAAGACTAGGTGGATATAAATGTACATGGTCAGTAGGTTTACATTTCAAAGTGCCAATCATTGATAACATTGCAAGAAGAGTAGTATTAAAAGAGCAGGTAGTTGATTTCGCACCACAGCCTGTTATCACAAAGGATAACGTAACAATGAGAATTGATACAGTTGTATTCTATCAGATAACAGACCCTAAGTGTTTCGCATACGGTGTTGAGAATCCAATTATGGCTATTGAAAATCTTACAGCAACAACACTTAGAAATATCATTGGTGATCTCGAACTTGACCAGACACTTACATCAAGAGAGACAATTAACGATAAGATGAGAGTATCATTAGACGTTGCAACAGACCCTTGGGGTATCAAAGTTAAACGAGTGGAGCTTAAGAACATTATTCCACCAGCAGCTATTCAGGATGCAATGGAGAAACAGATGAAGGCTGAACGTGAAAGAAGAGAAGCAATTCTTAGAGCAGAAGGTGAGAAGACATCTACAATTCTTGTTGCAGAAGGTAAGAAATCAGAAGTTATTCTTGCAGCAGAAGCTGAGAAAGAAGCTGCAATTCTTAAAGCAGAAGCTAAGAAAGAAGCTACAATTCGTGAAGCAGAAGGTCAGGCAGAAGCTATTAAAGCTGTTCAGAACGCTAATGCAGATGGTATCAGAGCTATTAAAGAAGCCGGTGCCGATGCATCAGTATTACAGATTAAGAGCTTAGAAGCATTTGCTAAAGCAGCAGATGGAAAAGCTACAAAGATTATTATTCCATCAGAGATTCAGGGATTAGCAGGCAGCATAAAGACACTTTCAGAAGTTGTTAAAGACCAGTAATCAGAAATAAATTATTCATAATATTAAGGTATCAAAACACTAATTGATATTATTCATAATGTTAAGGTATCAAAACACTAATTGATATTATTTATAATAGCAGGACTTAACTATTGAATGAAAATATTTAATATTTTCTGTAAATAGATGAGTCTTGCTATTTGACTTATTAGAAAAAATTAAGTATTATTAGTAAATGAATATAAATATATATTACGTGTCGCAGATGCCACATAAGAAGCTTTAATATAATGCATTTGCAGAATGGAGAATAAGATGAAGAAAATAGATTTACAGGGAAGAAATTTCTTGACATTACGTGACTTTTCGAAAGAAGAGATAGAATATCTTATAGATTTGTCCGCAGAACTTAAGGAGAAGAAGAAAAAGGGATTAAGAGTAGATAACTACAGAGGTCAGAATGTAGCATTAATATTTGAAAAGACAAGTACACGAACACGTTGTTCATTTGAAGTAGCTGCACATGACCTTGGTATGGGAACAACATATCTTGATCCGGCAGGTTCACAGATTGGTAAGAAAGAAAGTATTCCTGATACTGCAAGAGTTCTTGGAAGAATGTTTGATGGTATTGAATACAGAGGTTTTGGACAGGATATAGTAGAAGAACTTGCTAAATATGCAGGAGTTCCTGTATGGAATGGTCTTACTAATGAATACCATCCAACACAGATGATAGCTGATATGTTAACAATTAAAGAGAAATTCGGTAAATTAGCCGGATTAAAATTCGTATATATGGGTGATGCAAGATACAATATGGGTAATTCACTTATGATAGCCTGCTCTAAATTAGGTTTAGATTTCGTAGCTTGTACAGCTAAGGAATATTTCCCGGATGCAGAATTAGTTGCAATCTGTAAAGAATATGCTAAAGAATCAGGCGGAAGCATTGTGCTTACTGAAAGTGTAGAAGAAGGAACAAAAGATGCCGACATTATCTATACTGATGTATGGGTATCAATGGGCGAGGACGAAAGCGTATGGGAAGAGAGAATTAATGCATTAATGCCATATCAGGTTAATAAAAATGCTATGGCAAATGCAAAAGATACAGCAATATTTATGCATTGTCTTCCAGCTTTTCATGACCTTAAGACTAAAATCGGCAAGGAAATATATGAGAAATTCGGTATAAAAGAAATGGAAGTAACAGACGAAGTGTTTGAATCACCGCAGTCTGTAGTATTTGATGAAGCAGAGAACAGAATGCATTCAATCAAGGCAATAATGGCAGCAACTCTTAAACCAAGTACATATTAGAATATGTGAGGTAAAAGGAGGTAAAGATGAAAAAGGATAGTTCGAAAAGTGACAGACGAAGACGAAACCTGCACTCGTCAGGAATATATGATACAATTAATATCTTTATGGGAATCGGAGCTATAATTGCTGCAATAGTAATCTTTATTGACCAGACTAAATACGAGAAAGCATTTACGTTAGAATTTTTATTCACATCAATACTTAATCTATGTATGGGAGTAAAATATTACCAGCGAAGAGAGATTGCTAAAACCATTGCGTTATTCATAGCAGGAATATTCCTATTGGCAATGATGATAATCAGTTTTATTGCATTGTGGCGATAGAACATATAACTAAATAAGTAAATGTGGAAGGACTTTTGAATATGGGAGAAAATACGGTGCTTTGTGGAGCAAACTCATATGAGCAGAAATATTATTTTAATTCTGATTTTGATAAATTGCCGGATAGTATTAAAGATGAACTGAAGATAATGTGCGTATTATTTACAGAGGACATCGGAGGAATTATTACTCTGGAATTTACAGAGGATGGAACATTAGAATTCAAAGTAATGTGTGATGATTATGATGTTACTTTTGATGATATAGGCTGTGGTTTAAAGATTAAACAGTTGCAGACAGAGAAAAGAGATTTGTTAGAATCACTAGAGACATTCTACAAGATATTCGTGTTAGGCGAATGTGAATAATCATGAAATGGAGAAATAAGATGCTATTAGTTGTAGACATAGGAAATACAAACATAACACTGGGAGTATTTGAAAATGAAGATATAACAGCAACATTCAGAATAACTACAAAGATACAGAGAACCTCAGATGAATTCGGAATATTAATCACAAATCTTCTGAACAGTAGAAAGATTGAAACTAGCAGAATTAAAGATGTAATTATATCATCAGTTGTTCCGGATGTAATGCATTCATTTGAAAATACAGTGGTTAAATATCTTAACAAAAAGCCAATTATTGTAGGCCCGGGCATAAAGACAGGAATTAAACTTGTAACCGGAAATGCACCGGAGATAGGTGCAGACAGAATCGTAGATGCAGTAGGCGGATATGAATTGTATGGCGGACCTGTTATCGTTATAGATTTCGGAACAGCAACAACATACGATTATATAACCGAAGATGGTGCATTTGCAGCAGGTATTACATCACCGGGAATTAAGATATGTGCAAAGGCATTGTGGGAAGATACAGCAAAATTACCAACAATAGATATCAGAAAACCAGATTCAATACTTGCTAAAGATACTATTTCAAGTATGCAGGCAGGACTTGTATATGGATACATTGGTCAGACAGAATATATAATCGATAAGATTAAAGAAGAAACAGATAACGATAGAATCAAAGTAGTAGCGACAGGTGGACTTGGTAAAATCATTGCAGATTCAACCGATAAAATTGATATTTATGACAGTAACCTTACACTTAAGGGTCTTCGCCTCATTTATAACAGAGTCAAGGGTATTTCATAGGTAATTTACAGATGAAGATAGGAAATGTTGAAATTAAAAACAATATAGCACTTGCTCCTATGGCGGGTGTAACAGATTTACCGTATAGAATACTTTGTAAAGAGATGGGCTGCGGACTTCTGTATACGGAAATGGTCAGTGCAAAAGCTATTTTATATAAGAATAAAAACACTGAGCCTTTGTTAGAAACCAATGAATCAGAGAATCCGATAGCAGTACAATTATTTGGTTCAGATCCAGAGATAATGGGCAATATGGCAAGAAAACTCTGTGAAGAGAGGACATTTGACATAATAGATATAAATATGGGATGTCCCGTTCCTAAGATTGTTAATAATCATGAGGGCAGTGCGCTTATGAAGAATCCAAAGTTGGTCGAAGAAATACTTACAAACATTGTATCGAAAGTAGACAGACCTGTAACCATCAAGATTCGAAAAGGCTTTGATGAGCAGAATGTAAATGCGGTGGAGATTGCAAAAGTAGCGGAAAGTTGTGGAGTGTCTGCAATAGCTGTTCATGGAAGAACCAGAGAACAGTATTATTCAGGAAATGCAGACTATAAAGTCATAGCTGATGTAAAGCGAAATGTAAGTATTCCTGTAATCGGAAATGGTGATATAAGAGGCATAGAAGATGCGAAGAGAATCTATGAGGAAACAGGCTGTGATGGAATAATGATTGGAAGAGCCGCAAGAGGTAATCCATGGATATTCAGAGATATAGCCGATTATTTTGAAAAAGGCGTAATCAATGAACCACCTGACAGACAGGAAGTCAAGAAGATGATTTTGAGACATGCAGGACTTCTTATTAAATATAAAGGCGAATATACGGGAATTCGTGAAATGCGAAAACATGTAGCATGGTATACAACCGGTATGCCACATTCATCTAATATAAGAAATATGGTAAACCAGACAGAAAGTTATGATGAATTAGCAGAGCTGATTGAAAAATTTATTTAGATATGGCAGATAGTTTATAAATATAATTGTAAATGTGTTAACAAAACTAATGTAATATGTAAACTTAGTAAATTAACTAAAATATATGACATATCAATATATTTATATGATATGTAAAAGCAGTAATTAAAGTAGAAATATGTTGTAAATATAATACAAGGACACGACCTTGACATTGGCAAATGTTTAGGATATAATCCTTGTTTAGTATATGAAATTGTTCAGGAAGGGCGCGGAAAAATGTCAGATAAAAAAAATATATTAACTTATTCAGGATTAAAAAAATTAGAAAGTGAACTTGAGAATTTAAAAGTTGTCAGAAGAAAAGAAATTGCTGACAAGATTAAAGAAGCAAGAGAACAGGGTGACTTATCAGAAAATGCAGAATATGATGCTGCTAAAGAAGAGCAGGGACATATCGAGAAGAGAATCGAAGAAATCGAGAAGATTCTTAAGAATGCTGAAGTTGTAGACGAAGACGAAATAGACTTAGAGAAAATCAACGTAGGCTGTAAAGTTAAATTATTCGATATAGAATATGATGAAGAATTAGAATTTAACCTTGTAGGTTCAACAGAAGCAGACAGTCTTAATAATAAGATTTCTAATGAATCACCATTAGGTAAGGCTTTAATTGGCTGCAAAGTCGGAGAAATAGTAGATGTTGAAACACAGGCAGGAATTTCACAGTACGAGATTCTTGATATCCAGAGAAATATAGAAGAATAGTAGAAATGAGATGAGATAGAAGGAGTGGAAGTTGTGGCACAACAAAAGAATAACACACAAGAACAGGACATCAACCAGTTATTAAAAGTCAGAAGAGAGAAATTAGCGGATTTACAGGCAAATGGTAAGAACCCATTTGAGATAACAAAATATGACGTAACATGTCATACCTTAGATGCTAAGGCAGAATA
This sequence comes from Bovifimicola ammoniilytica, assembly GCF_025567085.1. Classification (NCBI taxonomy): domain Bacteria; kingdom Bacillati; phylum Bacillota; class Clostridia; order Eubacteriales; genus Bovifimicola; species Bovifimicola ammoniilytica. The sequence goes on from NZ_JAOQJN010000009.1 coordinate 72,760, forward strand.
CGAAGCTCATGAAACAGAGATTTTAGCCGGAAGAGAGAAAGTAAATATTGATGGTCTTGACGAGCAGCAGGCAAGAGATGCAATCAATCAGGATTACAACGAGAGAAGAGCTATTATGGATGCAGCTCCTATTAATGTCTCAATAGCCGGACGTATGATGTTCAAACGTGTAATGGGTAAAGCATCATTTTGTAATATTCAGGACCTTAAAGGTAATATTCAGGTATACGTTGCCAGAGATTCTGTTGGTGAAGATAAATATGCAGATTTTAAGAAATCAGATATCGGTGATATCTTTGGTGTAGAGGGTTTCTTATTCAGAACTAAGACAGGCGAAATATCAATTCACGCATCAAATATTACAATGTTATCAAAGAGTCTTCAGATTCTTCCAGAGAAATATCATGGAATGACTAATACAGACTTAAGATATAGACAGAGATATACAGACTTAATTATGAATCCAGAGGTAAAGGAGACATTTATTAAGCGTTCGAAAATCATTAAAGAAATCCGTAATTTCTTAGATACAAGAGACTTTATGGAGGTTGAGACACCTATGCTTGTGTCGAATGCAGGTGGTGCAGCAGCCAGACCTTTCGAGACACATTATAATGCATTAGACGAAGATGTAAAACTTCGTATATCTCTTGAATTATATTTAAAGAGACTTATTGTCGGTGGCTTAGAAAGAGTATACGAAATCGGCAGAGTATTCCGTAACGAGGGTGTAGATACAAGACATAACCCTGAATTTACACTTATGGAATTATATCAGGCATATACAGATTACAACGGAATGATGGAACTTACAGAGAGTATGTTCCGTTATCTTGCAGAAAAAGTCTGCGGAACAACAAAGATAACATATAACGGAATTGAAATCGACCTTGGCAAGCCATTTGAACGTCTTACAATGAATGATGCCATTAAGAAATATACAGGAATTGATTTCGATACAGTTAAGACAGATGAAGAAGCTAAGAAGATTGCTGATGAAAATCATATCGAATATGAAGAACGCCATACGAAAGGTGATATCATCAATTTATTCTTCGAGGAATTCTGTGAAAAGAACTTAATTCAGCCAACATTTATTATGGATCATCCAATCGCAATTTCACCACTTACTAAGATGAAACCTGACGATCCAGAGAAAGTTGAGCGTTTCGAATTATTTATCAACACATGGGAAATGTGTAACGCATATTCAGAATTAAATGATCCTATTGACCAGAGAGAGAGATTCAAACTTCAGGATGCTGCCGCAGATGCCGGTGATGAAGAAGCTAACCACACAGATGAGGACTTCTTAAATGCTCTTGAAATCGGTATGCCTCCAACAGGTGGTATTGGATACGGAATAGACAGACTTGTGATGTTATTAACAGATTCACCAGCGATTAGAGATGTGTTATTGTTCCCGACAATGAAGAGCTTGGATAAATAAACCTAGTGTTTATGCGGGGTTGAGGCATTTGAGTACGTCAAAGGACGCATTAAAAGACGCATTTTGACATAGTCATTTACATCAGTATGAAAGAGTACACAATCTGAAAAGAAAAAGATTCAATCAAATATGAACTACTAAGAGGACATTTTCTAAAGAAATTTAGAAGATGTCCTCTTTTTTGCGTTATGGAGAAAATACGTCATTTGTTATGAAGTCAAAGTGAAAGGAGCACAGCAATGAATGAATCAAAGAAGAAAGATAGATATGAGGATGCAAAAAAGTTTGTAAGATATTCAGATGGTGCAAAAATGTACAGTATGGGAATGACAAAATTTCAAGAAGTGGCTAAGGATGCCAAGGCTTGTTATAAAATTGGTCAGCTTGTACTTGTTAATACAGAAATATTGGATAAGTATCTTGAAACTTTTCATATTACAGATTCTGAGTTTTATAAGTAGGTGATGTTATGGTAAATACATTGAGTGGTTCAGTTTGTGCCTATAGAAAAGAAACTGTAAAACCAAGATTTATTCGTATTGATGAGGTAATGGCTTTATTAGATGTAACACAAGATGAGGCAATGGATATAGCGTTGGCTGCTGGAGCAAGATATCAGCTTGCAAAGATTATATTAGTACATAAGGAAAGGTTGATGAAATTTATGAAACATTCTGCAAGAGTTCCTAGTTCAAATAAAATTGTGGAAAAGAAGTTTGTGAGAATCGGAGAGGGTTCAATGACTTACAGCATAGGACATCATAGATTTATCGAAATGGCTAGAGCAGCTGGAGCTGTATATAAGATAGGCGAAGCAAAAGGAAATACTATTCTGATTAATCTGGAGGTGTTTGATGAATATATGGAGCAATTCAGAGAATCGCCAACAGAAATGAAACATCCATTGCCAAATGTGAAAGGAGACTGATGAATGAGTTACTCATATAAGTGCTATTCAGATACAAAGGATTTTATGAAAAAATTTGTCAATGCAGAGGAAGGAGCGATTATTTATGGGATAAGTAAATCGAGAATCATAGTAATTGCGAGAGAGGCAGGAGCAGTCTATAAAGTCGGTAATTCAGCATTAATCAATACGGAATTATTTGAAAAATATCTTGAACTATTCAGAGAGCCGGCAAGAGAACTGCCTAAGCATACATGGAACAAATTAAAGGAAATGACAAATACACCAAAAACTGGTGAAAATTCGTAAGAATACACCAGTGGTGTCACTTCCGTAAAATTAAAGTGCATTGTAGAATATCAATTGTCCAAGAGAGATTGGACATAACAATTGAATAATCAGTTACAGATTTGCAAAGTAGTTTGCACTACAGAATTTCTGTAGGTAGTAAAATTACGGGGCATGTACCTGGAGGATGAAAGTCACAGCTATCATATTAGTAGTCTGATGGATCGAAAGATGAAGGGCGAGAAGCTGGATGGAAATCTGGTAAAAGGAATCGGCATGTTGCGTAAGGATAATTAACCACAGAGGGCGAGAAGTTCGTCCTTATCCTCAAAAGGCTAAAAGAGGAGATAGTGCTTCTGATAATTCAGAAGGGCGTCGTGAAACACATTTTGTGGCTCGTCTGTAACTCCCGGAGGTGAGAACACCTCTTTGTACACGGGGCGATATAGGAGTCTAGAAGACTGGCGTGTACCTACATGCTTAGCGTTAAGCATAGCCATGTAGACTATATCACTTCCAAATTCAAATTCTGTCTATATGGCAACTAATTTGAAGGAGGATAAAGTGGTGATAGGATTTAGCATAGCATTAATAATTATTGTTCTTATCGTATTGTATTCGTTAGCTAGGACGGCAGGAGAGTCGGACAGGACAATGGAACAGATAAGAGAGCAATCACTCCTTGGAAGGGAGGAGAGCTCTGGTGGGAACAGTTGAAAAAAGAGATAAGCATAAGAAACGCAGGTTTGTATCTCCAGAAGAAAAGCTTGAAAGAGAATTAAAAGATTGTATGCATTGTAGATTCTTCTGGGGACATAACAACAGATGTGCCAATGGAACATGTTGTAAACCATCTAAGAAAAAAGAACAGAAACTTCCGACGGAATGTGTCGGATGTCCATATTATCAAGGGAATGGTTATTGTTTTCCTTGTATGCGAAAGCTGATAGGAAAGTAGGTGGTTAAGATGTTCAAGTGGCTGTTTAAGAAGAAAGGATGTGCAAAACACATGAATAACAAGTTAGAAGTAATCGGCATTGATCATGGATGGTCAATGATGAAAACAATCTCTCAGGTATTTGTCACAGGTGTTAAGGAGATTACAACAACTCCGGCACTTTTCGGCGATGTACTTGAGTATGAAGGAAAGTTCTATAAGGTTGGAACTGTGAGGCAGGAAGTAAAGGATACAAAGGTCGAAGATGACAGTTTTTATCTTCTCACTCTTGCAGCAGTTGCTAAGGAACTTAAAAGAAGAGGTCTTGTAGAGGCAAAGGTATTTCTTGCTGTAGGACTTCCACTTACAAGATTTGGAGCAGAGAAGAATGATTTTATCAAGTACCTGACAAAGAATAAGCGTGTAAGCTTCAAATATGAGAATGAGTCATATCATATTGAAATTGATGATGTGGCAGTATTTCCTCAGTGCTATGCAGCAGTAGTGGACAAGATTCCTGCTATGGCAAAGAAAACACTGATAGTAGATATTGGAAGCTGGACAATCGACATTATGCCGGTAATCAACAAGTCACCGGATGAATCAAAGTGTGTGACGATACCAAAAGGTCTTATTACCTGTATGCGTTCTATCAATGAACAGTGTGTAAGACAACTTAACGGAGAGGTAGACGAGTCAGAGATACAGAACATCATGCGATATGGCAGGTCAGATATTGATGATGAATACTTTGCCATTATCAAGGCAGAGATAGAGGATTTTGTTGATAAGGTATATAACTCAATCCGTGAGTTTGGGTATAACTTAAAGACTACACCGATTGTATTTGTCGGTGGCGGGGCAGTTGTGATGAAGAATTTTGGTAGCCATGATGCAAAGAACATTTCCTATAACCTTGATGTAAAGGCAAATGCAAGAGGATATGAGCAGCTTGCCACGATGGGGCTTAAAAGCACTAAGCGATTATCATAAGGAGGCAGATGATGGGAAGAAGACTTGAATATGAAGTAAAAACTTCTGTCCGCCTCAACATGAGCAATCCTCAGCATGTGAAAATCAATGATGTGATTCAGAACCTTGATCCGAAGATTTTCAAATCTAAGAACCAGTTCATTATAGATGCGATTCAGTTCTACATTGATAATTATGGAAAAGAAACTTTTGTTATCAAGAAGAAGGAAAAAGAGAGGGCTGAATATATCCGCTCAGAAGATATTGATGACATTAAGGAAGAAGTCATTGAAGCAGCAACCAATGAGGCTAGGAAAGAGGTCATAAGGCTGTTAGGCGGAGTGATATCCGGGATGAATGTTGGTCAGCCGGTAATAATGCAGGCAGCCAATAGTGAAGCACAAGAACCTACAGAAGATGTTATGGACGATGCAGATGTTGCAGGACTTGCAATGGGATGGATGTCGAAAGGAGACTGATTATTATGAGAAGAGTTATGGGAGCCGTAGGAACAGTGATTTTAGAGATACTCAAGTGGATATTGAGGATAATTCTTGGAGTGTTGAAGCTGGTCTTAGGACTTGCCAGGATAATTCTTCTTCTATTCGCTATGGTGGCAAGGATATTTCTTTCATTCGTAAGAATGGGCACATTCTGAGAGGAGGTGAGCATATATGCAGGCTAAGGGTTTATTCTTGAATTATAAGAAAAACAGACGACTTATGCAGTATTTCTTTAAAATAAGAGAGCTGGTATAATGAAAGGAGTTTAAGATGCACAGAATACGGGACAGTCCTATGTGTCCCGTGCATTACAAATAAATAGTTCACCGCAAGGGTGGATGGCACGGAACACAAAGCCCGTCCCTCTTGCGGAGAAGGGATGGGTGATTACTATGAAGAAGATAAGTATTATCTTATTATCCGCAGTACTGGTCTTTTCAATGGCTGCCTGTAATGGTGGTAAGGAAAAGGCTGATAATCAGACAGAGAAACAGACGGAAAGCATAAAGCCAACTGAAGAAGCAGAAATGGCAACGGAAGCTGTCACAGAGGTCACAACCGAAGCTGGAAAAGAAGAGATAGAGAAAGATATTGCCGAGGCTAAAGATTCAGAAGAGAAGACTGATAAGGAAGACAACCAGTCCGCTGATAATGAAACTGCTTCAAAGCAGGAAGAAAAGCCAAAGCAGAATGACGAGCCGGAACAGAAAGCTTCAGTAAATGATAATGAGGAAGCTGGCGAAAATCAGAGTAATGCAGGTAATGGTGGTCAGACTACAGACAGTCCGAAAGATAATGTGAGCAATCCACAGCCTGCATCCGTGGCATACAGTCCACAGAATGTTGTGTCACTTGCAACAGCAAAGTGTCAGGCAGGAGGGATGATTACCACACAGCAGAATTTACAGAACCATTTGAATGATGGCAGTATCACGCAGGAAGAGTACAATGAGTATTATCCTTACGATGGTATGGAAGGCTCTTATTACAGTGTGTTTGTAGAGACAGACCTCAACAAAGCAAGTACCATTGATGGACAGCGGTTATCATCTGAGGATGCAATCGCAGAATATATTGCAAGTATGTTACTTTTGGAAACAGATCCGGTATTCTACATCAGTTATGATGGAGTTTACACGACAGGCGGCACAGACTATTACGAGTTTCGATGTCACAGATAAATAAAAACGAATAGAAGTAGAAGGAAGAAAGATGTAAGCCATAAACTTATGTCTTTCTTTTTTTATGCGTAAATTAAGGAGGAAAGAGCACATGAAACAGAAACTAAAGCGTTTTATGGCAGGATTTATGGCTATGCTCACACTGGTTGGAACACTCTTTACGAATGGAACAACAGCATTTGCAGCCAGTCCGCAGGCAAATATTGCGTTCTGGAATGCGTCAGTCAAAAATTCCGGAGAAGTAAGTGAGCTGAAGCCCGGATATAATCATGGCAAGATTCTGTATTCAATTCTTGACGGAAATTCTGCATATTGTATGAATTTCGGATTAAGAGCAGATGGCGGTCAGCTTATGAACAGCTACGATGATGCGAGCACATCAATGTCAGCACAGCAGAGAAAGCTATTAAGTTACTGCCTTTATTATGGGTTTAACAGTACACAAAAGGCGGCACCAAGCAACAGTCAGTGCGATGAGTATATCGCAACTCAGGCAATGGTATGGGTTATTGTAGCAGATATCTTTGGAACCGGAAGTGGTGATTCGGCAGCGAGAAAGCTCTGTAACACAGCACCAAGTCCTGATTCTTCATACAGCTATTACGAGAGACTCAGGGACAATATCAGCAGCTCCTACAATGCAACACTTCCAAGTTTTGCATCACGCAGAACCAGTGAGGCACCAACTTATGAATTAAAGTGGAATGAGGGAAGTCAGAGATTTGAAACAACATTATCTGACAGCAATGGTGTTTTATCGGATTTTGATTTTGGCATCAGCGGATATTCTGTTGATAAGAATGGCAACAGTATTACAATCTCTTCAACGAGCGTAAATACTACAGCTACAACAGGAACATTCACATCCAATGCTGGCAAGGTTGAGACAACATCAAGCTGTGTATTCTGGCTTACAGGAAAGAGCGGATATCAGGAGTTTATTTCTGAAAGACCGACAGCAGATCCTATCAAAGCATATATCAAGGTCAAGACAGAGAACATCGGATATGGTGAGCTTACAAAGACAGATGAGTCAAGCGGAGTGAAGCTTTCCGGTGCAGTCTATGGAATCTATTCTGACAGCGGATGCACAAACAGAATACAGACCATGACAACAGATGGAAACGGATATGCAAAGTCAGCTGCACTTGTCGCAGGCACTTATTATGTAAAAGAGATTACTGCACCAAAGGGATATGTCCTTTCCGGTAAAGTTCATACACTTACTGTAAAAGCAGGACAGACAACGGGAATCTCTGCAACAGATAAAGAGCAGCTTGGAGCAATCACAATCTATAAAGAGGGTGAGGTGCTTAGCTCATGGAATGGAAGCAACTTCACTTATGAGAAAAAGAAGCTTTCCGGAGCAACCTTTAAGGTAACTGCTGGAGCAGATATCTATAAGGCAGATGGTACAAAGGTGTATAGTGCTGGCGATGTTGTGGCAGAAAGCCTTACAACAGGAACTGACGGACAGGTGGTATTATCTGACCTTCATCTTGGAACTTATGTGGTAACTGAGATTAAGAGCATTGACGGGTATACAATCAATACCACACCTCAGACAGTAGCAGTTGAGTATAAGGACCAGACTGTGACAGTACAGTATGAATCAACTACGATTGAGAATACAAGACAGAAAGCGGATGTATCTGTCGTAAAGAAGGACTCTGACACAGATAACCCTCTTGATGGTGGCAAGTACACACTTTATGCCGGAAATGACATCAAAAACTATGCCGGACAGGTTATTGTCACAAAGGGTACAGCTCTTGAGACAGTAACTACAGGTGAGGACGGACAGGCAAGCTACAGCGTGGATCTGCCAATCTCTAACGGATATTATGTCTCAGAGACACAGGCACCATATGCGTATATCAGAAATAGTAAAGATGTTTACAGCTTCAATTTCAATGTATTACCTGAAACACAGGCAAAGGCATCATTCAGTCACACATTTGTAAATGACAGAACCACAGCAAAGATTCATATCTACAAGGTAGATAAGGAATCAGGCAAGGCAGTAGCCCAGGGAGATGCAAGCCTTAAAGGTGCAGTTTATGGTCTTTATGCGAGAAACGATATCGTGCATCCGGACGGAGCAACAGGAGTCGTATTCAAAGCAGGAGACCTTGTAGCAACACTTACAACAGATAAGAATGGCGAAGCAGAGGTCAATAACCTTTACCTTGGAAATTATTATGTGAAAGAAATCACTCCATCAGAGGGGTATCTCTTAGACGAAGAGGAGCATGATGTAGTATGCGACTATGAGGGAGACCTTGTAGCAGAGGTATCAAGAAGCACAACATCAGCAGAGCAGGTCATCAAGCAGCCATTCCAGCTTATCAAGGTATCTGACAATGGCGATGATACTGAAGCAGGCTTATTGGCAGGTGCAGAGTTCACAGCTTATTTGAAATCATCTTTACCTGTAAAGGCAGATGGAAGTTATGACTTTGATAAGGCAACTCCGGTAGTAATCGGGGAAAACGGAGCAACAACAATCACATCCGATGATAAGGGACATGCAGTTTCCATTGCAATTCCTTATGGAACCTATGTGGTAGTAGAATCAAAGACTCCGCATAACATGAAAACAATCAAGCCATTTGAGGTAAAGATAAAGGAGAATCATCCAACAGAGCCTCAGACATGGAGAGTTTTCTTGGACAGAGAGTTTACAGCAAAGCTTCGTGTAATCAAGAAGGATTCTGATACAAAGCAGACAGTACTTGTACCAAATGCTGAGTTTAAGATTTTCAACCTTGATAAGAATGAATATGTAACCCAGTACACGACTTATCCGTCAAAGGTTAAGCATACTTCATTCTTTACGGATGAGGATGGCGATTTAATCTTACCAGAAGCACTTAAAATCGGAAACTACCGCATTGAAGAGATAAAAGCACCATTCGGATATGTGGTAAACGATAACTATATCAACATTTCGGTTGATACAGACACAGCATTTGAGACTGATGGAGATACCAATGATGCCATCATCACAGTGGAATATTCTGATGCCCCGGCAGTAGGAGAGCTTACTGTTGAAAAGAAGGGAGAGGTACTTGACGGATTTAAGGGCGGACTTTTTGCAAACTCTGAGGATAAGGAGTTTGTCTATAAAGAGGGTTCACTTGCAGGAGCAGTATTCAAGGTGTATGCAGCGGAAGATATTTTCACAGCAGACAAGCAGAAAGACGCAGATGGCAACCGTACAAAGTATTACAGCAAGGGCGACCTTGTGGCAACTCTTACAACAGGAAAAGATGGAAAGGCAGTAGCAAAGAACCTTCCTCTTGGACAGTATAAGGTTGTAGAAGTAACTGCTCCTGACGGATATGTATTAAATCCGAATGAGCAGACAGTCACATTCACTTATGTGGATGATAAGACACCTGTTATCAAAGAAAGCCTTACTTTCTCTAATGACAGACAGAAACTTGATATGTCAGTGACTAAGCTTGATTCAGAAGATAATACACCGATTGCAGGTGCTGTATTTGGACTCTATGCAGATGAGGACATCAAGAATGTGGATGGCAAGGTAATCATCGAAAAGGGTACTTTACTTGAGAAAGCAACTTCTGATGAAAACGGAAAGATTACTTTTGTTAAGGATTATCCGTTTGCAAAGTATGTTGCAAAAGAGATTGAAAAGCCTGCCGGATATGTGACAAACGAAGAGGTAGTAACCTTTGATACCAAGTATCAGGGACAGGATGTGAAAACTGCTGTATATAGCAGCGAGTATAAAAATACTCCGACAACCTTTGAATTTACAAAGACGGATATTACAAGTGGCGCAGAGCTTAGTGGTGCAACACTTACTGTACTTGATAAGGATGGAAATGTGGTAGACACATGGACATCTGATGCAAAGGAAGCTCATGTAATCAAGAAGCTTGTAGTTGGCGAGACTTACACACTTCGTGAGGAGTTTGCTCCATACGGATACCTGAAAGCAACCGATATTCAGTTTACAGTAGAGGATACAGGCGATGTGCAGCATGTCGAGATGAAGGACGAGGTTCCGACAGGTTCTATCGTAATCAACAAGGATGGTGAGTTTGTAACAGATACCACTCTTATGAAGGGACACTGGTATGATTTCATTTTCAATTACTTCAAGGATAGTCTCGCAGGAGTAACCTTTGATGTATATGCAAAAGAGGATATTGTGAGTGCAGACGGACTTGGAACTGTATACCACAAAGCTGGTGACAAGGTAGCAACCATTGTTACGAACGATAAGGGCATTGCAAGAATTGATGACCTTCCACTTGGCAAGTATTATCTTGTAGAGACAAAGACATTAGATGGATTTGTGCTGGATGATACACCGATTGATGCAGACCTTTCTTATATCGACCAGAATACAAAGGTTGTATTTGCGGGAATGGATGTAACCAATGAGAGACAGAAGGTGCAGATTACTGTCACAAAGACTGATTCAGAGACGAAGAATGCTCTTGAAGGTGCAGTATTCGGCTTATTTGCGAAAGAGGATATCGTAAATAAAGATGGAAAAGTCATTGTCAAAGCAGATACACAGATTGAGAGAGGTGTTACTGGAAAGGATGGCAAAGTAACATTTACTTCTGACCTTCCACTTGGACAGTATTATGTCAAAGAGATTGAGGCACCAAAGGGCTATGTGAAGTCTGATAAGATTTTTGATGTGGATGCTTCATATCAGGGAGATAAGGTAAAGGTTATCGAGTTTAAGGCAGCATTTGAAAATGCACCGATCAAGGTAGAAATTTCAAAGACTGATATCACAGGCAAGAAAGAATTGCCTGGAGCAAAGCTTTCGGTTATTGATGCTGATGGAAAGCTTGTTGAGAGCTGGACATCAGAGGCAGGAAAGACTCATATGATTGAGAGACTTCCTGTCGGAAAGTACACACTCAGAGAGGAATCTGCACCATATGGATATAAGGTGGCAAGTGATGTAACCTTTGAAGTAAAGGAGACAGCAGAAATCCAGAAGGTATCCATGAAAGATGAACAGGCAGTCGGTAAGATTGTCATTGAGAAAACTGACAAAGTAACCGGAAAGCCGATCGAGGGTGTTGTATTTGAAGTAAGGGATAAGGACGGAAAGGTGCTTGATACACTCACTACTGACAAGAATGGTCATGCAGAGAGCAAGGAGCTTCCTATCTGTACTTACAATGAGGATGGTTCATTTAAGGAAGATATCCATTATACAGTAGTTGAGACAAAAGCAGCTGACGGATATATCCTTGATGAAACAGCTCACGATGTAACTCTTCGATATGATGACAATGCACCGGAAGTTGTTGTAACAACACTTAAGCTTGTCAATGTACCGACAGAGCCTAAGCTTCCACAGACAGGCGACAATGCAAATCCGCTTCTTTATCTTGGAATCGGTGCACTTGCACTTATTACAGGTGTTGGAGTCGGACTTCGTGGAAGAAAGAAAAAGAATAAACAGTAACAATTAACCTTGCGGGGAATGTAAGCCAGTAACTTATGTTCCCCGCTTTTTTAGATTAAGGAGGAACCGTAATATGATGAATTACGAGATTTTTAAGGAAGTAGTAAAAGAAAAGTTTATGGATTATATGCCTGAGAAGTTCAAAGGAATGGAGCTTGTGGTAGAACCCGTGGAAAAGGTGAATGTGACTCTTGATGGCATCATCTTAAGAGAGGAAGGCAGGAACATTTCGCCTACGATTTATATCAATGACATGTATAAGAAGTATCAGGATTGTGGTGACCTTGAGGAAACACTTATGGCTGCATGTGACTTCATGGAAAGGGCATATGAGCAGGCTCCGGTTGTTGATGTGGACAGCATTATGAGAGATGCTAACGAGAAGATTGTATTCCAGCTCATCAATACAGAGCAGAATAAGACATTTTTGGAACAGGTGCCGCACAGAGAGTTCCAGGATCTTTCTATTGTGTATAAGGTAATAATCAGTGCAGATAAGGATGCGGTGCAGAGTTCAAAAATTACAAATGAATTTGCGAAAAGACTTGGAATGAGCGAGGAACAGCTCTTTAAGTGTGCAGCGGAAAACACAAGAAGACTCTTCCCACCTGTCGTTCGTAGTATGAATGACATTATGAAAGAAATGTTCGCAAGGGATGGGATGCCACAGGAGATCGCAGAGATGATGATAGCTGAGATTCCACCGGAGCAGACGATGTGGGTGATTTCCAATGAAAATGGTATCAATGGTGCAGCATCCATGCTTTATGAGAATGAGCTTCATGAGCTGGCAGAGAGTTTAGAGAGTGACCTTTATATTCTCCCTTCGAGCGTGCATGAGGTTATTGCAGTATCTTCAGATATGGGAAGCCCTGAGATGCTAGCACAGATGGTAGTCGAGGTAAATATGCAGGAGGTGTCTTTGGACGAGAGACTTTCCAATCAGGTATATCACTATGATAAGGATTTAAGAAAACTTACCCTTGCAACTGATACACCAAACAAGAGACTTGATGGTATCGTTGCAGAACCTCCCCTTGTATATGATGCGAAGGAAAAGTCCAGATAGGAGGCAGTTATGGAGCAGGAACTTACAATGGAAGAACTCATTGCTCTCATAAACAGCCAGAAAGGTGACTTTGTTATCCGTGTCGAGTTTGGAGAGGAGGCGGTGTCTGATGCCAAAGAAGAATGACTTCAAGCTTGATGTGGTTTCGGTAAGACTTGTAAAGGATGCTCCGATTTATTCGGAGCACACCTTTAATAATCCGGCGGATATAGCTGCTGTCATGGGAGACTGTATGTGCCAGTTTGACAGGGAAGTAGTGTGTGTGGTCAATCTAAGGTCAGATTTAAAACCTATCAATGTGCATTTTGCAAGTGTTGGTTCTTTAAATGAGGCAATGGCACATCCGAGAGAGCTGTTTAAATCAAGTATCTTAAGCAATGCTGCAAGCATGATGTTAATCCATTGTCATCCATCCGGGAATGTATTCCCAAGCAAGGCAGACACGATGATGACAGACCGCATGAACAAGCTGTGTGAACTGATGGGAATACCGCTCATTGACCATATCATAGTCGGTGGAGACAATCGTGAATTTTTCAGTTTCAGGGAAAAAGGCATGATTGATAATCCTAAGATTACCCTGAGCACTGATTACCGGACACTTGATATCAAGTCACCGCTTGTAGCAGAGCAGGGAAAGGCAAGGTGAAAGCATGGATGGAAGATTTACGGATGAAGAGCTTGCCATAGCAAAGAGTGTTGACTTGTGTGCAGTTGCAGAAAGTCTTGGGTATACAGTAAAGAGGATTGGCAAATACCACACTTTAAAAGAGATGGATTCCATCCGTATCTATAACAGAAGCCATTGGTACAGATGGTCAAGGCAGTTTGACAAAGGCAACAATGGCGGCTCACAGATAGATTTCTTGCGGGTGTTTTGTGGAATGAGTGTAAAAGAGGCTGTGTTCTGGCTTTTAGATTTTGCAGGATACAGAAGGATCGAGAATCCTGTAAAGCAGCCACTTGTTCATCAGGTATCGCAGAAGCAGGCAGAGGAGAGAAAGCCGTTTGTCCTACCGGAACCGGCAGGAGATAATTCCTATCTTATTTCATATCTGAATCAGGAGAGAGGAATCAGCAGAGCAGTCATAGATCTGTTTTTAAAAGATGGACTGATTTATGAGAGCAGGCATTACCACAATGTTGTTTTCAAAGGAAATGATAAAAATGGAGTGACAAGATTTGCAAGTATGCGGGGAGTGTTTGATAAGCAGGGTAAGCCATTCAAGTGTGATGTCACAGGAAATGATAAGAACTATGGATTTAATGTGGTAAATGTTAACAGTACAGAGCTTGTAGTATTTGAGGCTGCAATCGACCTTATGAGTTATGTCGATATCTTCGCAGATTATGAATCGAATAAGCTGGCACTTGGGATGCTTGCAGATGCACCACTTGAGACTTTTCTTCGGGAACATCCGCAGATTACTTCCATCCGGTTCTGCCTTGATGGAGATGAGCCGGGGAGAAAAGCAGCAGCTGAACTTATGAGAAAGTATTATGAGCTTGGATATGAGGTAGAAGACTGTCCGCCTCCAGCCGGATATAAGGATTACAACGAGTGGCTTGTAGCGGCAAAGCTTAATCTGAACAGGATGAATAAGCGAGCAGATGAACCAGTCAGGGCATGAAAAACCGGATTTTGATGTGTGGGGGCAGAAAGCGCCCCCAAAACAGCAAAGTGGGGGCAGAAAGCGCCCCCAAAATGTCAAAGTGGGGGCAAAAAGTGCCCCCGCAATTTGGACACGACAAAATCTGGACTGAAGTAAAAATAAAAGTGGGGGCAGAAAGCGCCCCCAAAATAACAAGATGGGGGCAGAAAGCGCCCCCAAAGTAGCAAAGTGGGGGCAAAAAGCGCCCCCACTTTCATAAACAGAGGGTTTTAGGGAGATTTTCTCCCTAACTAGATGGCATTAGGACAGAGATGTCTCTAATGCGTATCTAGCAGTCGCCGGGGACTAACTGGAGACTGGAGCTTTGGTGAATATTTACTAAACACGGATAAGGAGGTGCAAGGAAGCAATGGATGCAGAAGTTACGCTATTTTCAAAACCAGAAGAACTGATTGCCTGGGCAGACACATTTGATATCTTACTTAACCCTTCGATAGAAGATGCTGCAATATTGCTTAATTATATGGAAGGTCATGATTATGCTATTGGCATAGATTCTGATGGAAAGATGTACAGACAGGATGTAGCTGAGGAGAATGGTGAAATTGAACCATACCCGATAGATGATGTTATAGATACTGTTTGTGAATGGAACTATGAACTGATACTTGATGCTGATGCACACAGGAATGATCCAAAGGATTTTAAAGATTACAGTGAGTTTCAGGATAAGTATGACAGTTTGAAAGCAGATGAAAAGAGGCTGGACAGGTTATTTGAAAAGACCTGTTATGCAAAGGAGATTGATGAAATGGCAGCTGCTTTGGTGGAATCATTCATTAGTCATCTAAGTAGCAGGGATGATTTGGAAAAAGCTGCGGTGACAGTTGCAGAAGGAATTAAGGATTATAGTACGGGTAAGAGAGGAAGGTGAGTCTATGGCAGATAAAGTTCATTGTATTAGGAAAACACTAAGACTAATGCCAGAGGAAGCCAAGATTCTTGCAAAAAAGGCATGTGATAATGGAATGAATGAGGCTGAGTATATCCGTCTTCTTATCAGTCAGAAACCAAATGATTATCCGGAAGTAAGGAAGATTATGAAGGAACTCATTAATGAAGTCAACAGAATTGGAATAAATATCAATCAGATAGTATTTAACAATAATGCCGGGCTGTATTCCAAGGAAGATAAGACACAGCTGATAGCTTATATGCGAAAACTGAATCAGAAGGTAGATGAGGCGGTGGTAAAGATTGGCAATCAGTAAAATCCTTAATATGAAGGATTGTGGTGGGCATTTTCACGGAAAACATCTGAAGAGATCTCTTGATTATGTGATGAATCCGGAGAAAACACAGGATGGAAGGCTCGTTGGTGCAATCAACTGTCAGGTCGATTCTGCTTTTGAACAGATGAAAGCTACAAAACGGAAGTTTGGAAAAGTTGATAAAAGGCAGGGATATCATATCATTCTCTCATTTAAGGAAGATGAAGTGAATCCTGATACGGCATTTGAGATAACCCGGAGATTCGTGGAAGAGTATCTTGGAAAATCATATGAGGCAGTATATGTGGTGCATGATAATACAGCACATGTTCATTCACACATTGTATTTAACAGTGTGAGTTTTGTGGATGGGAAAAAGTACCGCTATGAAAAAGGAGACTGGGCAAAGTATATCCAGCCAATCACGAATAAGCTGTGTCAGGAATATGGTCTTTCAATCATTGATGTTGATGATGGCAGTAAGGAAAAAGAGCATGAAAGCTATAAGGACTGGAGCGAATATCGTGAAGGCAGTTTTGTATGGGCAGATATGATTAAGAGAGACCTGGATTCCTGCATACTGCAGGCAGGAAATTATGAGCAGTTTCTGGAGCTGTTATCTGACAAAGGATATGAGGTCAAGCAGGGAAAGTATCTGGCGGTAAAGCCACAAGGAATGACGAGATTTCGCAGATGTAAGACATTAGGTGACACGTATTCTGATGAGGCAATCCGGGAAAGGATAGAAAAAGAGGATATTTCATTTTACCGGGAACAGCAGAAAGAAGTACAACCGGTTCTTTGTAAGTGTAAGGTGAGAAGATACCGAAGGGCAAAGATGTCGGGGCTTCAAAAGAGATACTATGCAAAGCTATACCGGATAGGAAAGCTGAAAAAGAAGCCATACAGTCAGGTATGGAAGTATAAGGATGATATCCGTAAGATGCATAAACTGCAGGAGGAGTATTTGTTCCTTGTAAATCATGACATTCATTCAGCAGAGGAGCTTGTCAGTGTAATCAGCTCATTGACAGATAAAAGAAAAGAAGTTTCAGCAGAGAAAAGCCGCATTTATAAGGCTAGGGAGAGAAGTCGAGAACTTTTTGATATAGCAGATGATATGAAAGAGTTAGAACCTGCTGAGAAGTCTTTCCTCCAGGGAGATGAATTTTTTACGGATGAGCATCTGCAATGGGAAACTTTGAAACAGAAACTTTTATCACAGGGATATAGCCTTGAAGAGGTGGAAGCACTGCGTAAACATTATAAAGAGGAGTATTCCAAAGCATGTGCAAAAGAAAGGGCAGTATTCAAAGAGTTGAATATTGGTAAATCTATATGGAAGAGTCTTATTCCAGACAGCGTATCAGATGGAAAAGATGCACAGTACAACAAAGAGACAATACGAGACAGGAAAGAGCAGCCAGAACGTTAGGCTGTTTTTTTAGTAGTTAGGAGGCATATATGGAAGAAAACAGAGAACCGCTTAGTGCGATAGCAATCGAGAAAAAATTGCAGCTTCTCCGAAATAAGCATTTTAGTGAAGATACGATTGCTCTTGTAAAAAGTGATTATGAATATGGACTGAAAGAGGAGGAGATCAGCCTTTATCTCAATAAGTCATACGACATTGAACAGATGAAGATTTTATCGGAATGTCTGCACAAGGATGTTCCAAAAGATGTGATTGATATTATCAAGAATACCAAGTATTCGGTTCATCAGATGCAGGTGTCCCTTGAATTTTATGAAAAGGGTGTACCTGTTCAAACAATTAAGGAGGTTATGGACAAAGGGGAAAAACCTATTACCATGCGACGATTATATGAGGAAGTTCTGGAACAGCTGAATAAAGTCAAGAACCAGATTCCAGAAGAGTCTGAGTATGTGAAAGCACTCATTTCTCAGATGGATGAAGTGGTTGCAAAGATCAATCATCAGAATGAAAGGTATGATGCCCTGAATAAGAAGCTTTCTGAAATAGAGACTTCCAAAGATGATGAGGAAGTCAGGGGGCGTCTGGTCAAGGAGAACCAGGATAAGGACGCTCTTATAAACAGTCAGCAGAATGAACTGAATAAGGCAAGCAGTACGATTGCAAGACTCAGGGATGATATTGAGAAAAAGGATAAGGAGATGAAGCGTATGGGAGACAGAATAGAGTCATTGGAAGATAAGATCATAAGTGTTGCCACAGAGAATAAAAAAGAAGCAGAAAGTAAGGCAGAGCTGCAGGAAAGCCAGTCCGTATCACAGGCAGATAAAAAGATGGTTGATACAGTTGCAGTTCCTCAGAATATGCAGGCTGTGGCAAACGGGATTCCGGTCTATTATCAGATTCCGATAGTTGATGGTACTGGAAATGTGGTGCAGAGACTTCCGATTGAGAGAAGTGTGAGAAAGAGCGGCAACAGCGGAGTGGCAGGTCTTTTTGCAAGACTGTCATTTAAGAAAAAGTCAAGGGCAGATATTGTAAAGCTGGTTGCATCGGGAGACCTTGTTCCGGCGCAGCTTGTGCAGATTAAGAGTGCAATAGAAAAGGGACTTACTGAGTCACAGCTTGTAGAGCTTATCAACAACAACATTTCAGCGGAAAAGATGAAGGAGATCATTGAGATTGCTGTGCTTGAAAACAGCATGGCAGATTAGGAGGAACTTATGAATTTAGCAGTAGTAAATGAAGCAGTAACAGAGATGAATGGTGTGGAGCATCAGTTTACAGAGGAAGAGAAAAACTTTGTTGTCCAGTTCGCATTCAGAAGCGGCAGCAAGGAAGATACGATTTCTCTTATTGAAGCATTGGCACATTCAGCGGATGAGGCTGAGTCGGACGAGATTATGGTCACATACAGGTCTAAATATGATATGAAGCCTGCATGGGTGGAGCAGGTGGAAAACCTGCTTGTGGCACTTGAGATGTACCGTATCGAGGAGGAAAAAGCAATCAATCATCTGGCAGATATTTTGACTGCTTATGGTATTGATGTATCAGCCGAGGAAATCCGTACAACAGAGACAGAAACACTTAAAACAACAGTCAGAGAGAAAGTGGAGGTGCGATAATGGCAGAAGAGATTCAGGAAGCGGTGCAGATCATCCGTGTAGCTTATGATGGCATTGAGATTGCCATGAAGGTAGGAAGTGGCGGAATAGCTGCCATGCAGAGGGCAATAGATTTCTTAAAAGGGATGCTTGATTATGAAAAGTCACTTGGCAAGACATCCATGAGAAAGCTGCTCTTAAAGGGCGGTGATTTACAGGTATTGCAGTTTAATACCGAAGATATGAAAAAGGTTGAAAAGATGGCAAAGAAGTATGGAATCCTGTATTCGGTACTTCCAGACTGTAACAGGAAAGACGGATTGAGTGAGGTTATCTTCCATACTGAGGCAGTTCCACGTGTGAATATGATGATACAGAAGCTCAAGTTTGGCAAGATTGCCACATTTGACGATTATCTGAAGAATGGAGATGAAAAATCCCTTGGCAAGCTGATGGATTTTTTGAAGAAACAGCAGGGAAACGAGAAAAGCCACACGATAGAAGGTGATAAGGTTAATTCCGCCATTGACGGACTGATTGAAAAAGTCGGAATGTTTGCAATGGAAAAGAAAGCTATCAGTGTGGATCAGGTCAAAGAGAATTTCAGCATCAATGGTGAGCAGGCTGAAAGTGTTATCAGACAGCTTGAGACAATCGGTGTGCTTGGCAGCAAGAATGAGGATGGCACCCATACAGTCATGATGGACAAGGATGCATTTATCAATCGTGTCAGAGGCTATCAGGACCTTGCTGAGAGAATGAGGGCAGTTGCAGCATCAAAAAATGCGAACCTGTCAGATGTGACTATCAGCAAGAAGCTGATTATTGAAGAAAACGACCATGCTGTAAAGACAAGAATCCCAGGCACATGGGGAGAAGAGGCAAGATATGTATGGCTCCGTAAGGAAAACATCATGGAGATTCATGGTGGAAAGACAATGCTTACCTTCCTTGATTCAACCAAGGATTATAAGCTCTACGATGAGCAGAATCGTGTGGTGACAACCCAGAAAGGAACCGAGCTTTATACTCACTATGATAAGGTGGAATCATCTGTCAGGGAGCGTTACGAGAAAGTGCAGAAGCAGCAGAAAAAGACCACACAGAAGAAAACTGTTACCACGAAGAAAGCGAGGTAGCAGCCTATGCAGACAACAAAGAAAAAGCCGTCACTGATATTCATTCTTGTGGGTGCAGTGTTAGCCGGGTATCTTGGTTATCTGATAAATGGTGCGTGGATAGAGGGAATAGCATTTAATGAATTTATGGACAGATTCAATGAAGTATGTGCGGTTCCCTTTGCCAACTATTACAATTCCAATACAGTAAAAGCAGTAGCCATTGCATTAGGTATCTATGCGATGGCTATTGTTATGTATTACACCAGTCAGAGAAACTATATGCCCGGTAAGGAATTTGGTACGGCAAGATTTGAAAATCCGAAGCAGGTCAACAAGATACTTGCAGATAAGGATGAAAATTTCAACCGGATACTCAGCCAGAATGTGAAGATGTCGCTGGATTTCAGAAGGCTCAAGCTCAATGGAAATATACTTATCTGTGGTGGTTCTGGAGCAGGAAAGACATTTTATGAAGTAAAGCCGAATCTGATGCAGATGCCGCATAACTGTTCCTTTATCTGTACCGATCCAAAGGGAGGTGCGAAACGTTCCATAGTGAAAAGCTATGGCACGATTGCAACTAATAATTGAATAAAAAAAATAGTAGTAAATCGGAGAACTAAACACACGATATGTCGAATGATGGAGTAACGTCCTGAAAGGCAACCCTAATCCTCCGACTTGCACCTAAGTTAGTAGAAACTAAAGTGTAAGAAGCTCGGTGAAGTCGGCAGAGAGATACCGAAACAGATTAGATGTCGAAAGCATTTCAGAGGTGAGATGTGTATCCTATATGCCGGGGGTCTATAAACTATCTATGGTGAGAATGAAGAGAGTTAAGCTCTTCTGACGAAACTTCGAATGTACGGGTCTATATCGGGACTATGTAGAAATGCATAGTGACACAAATAGTGTCGTTACTGTGGGCGAGTAAGACTCCGCCTTTATGAAAGTCCATACATTGTTACAGGCAGTGTCAAGGTAACAGGCTCATAGAAGGAACCTAAGGATAGATGTAAAGATAGTGTGTTTGGAACGTTGGAAGCTGACAGCGTGGAGAATCTACTTTCTACGAAACGTATCAAACGGGAAAATCACAATAGTGATATAAGTGAGATTATGTCAGTGAAAGCGGAGGTATAGTACCGAAGAAACCGTGATAATAAGCGGTGGAGGGAAGACCTCTAGTCATACAGTTAAGCAAATTAAAGTCGAATGGTATGGGTTCGAGTAAGACTAAGAGATGTAATCACTCCTAGATAGGAGGTTACAGACCATGCTAAAGAAAACCAAATTGAGATACAACGAATATTATGATATGCAAAGAGTATATGATTCATTGTATTCAGCAAGTAAAAACGGTAACAACTTTTATAAGTTACTGGAGATTATTGGTTCAGAAGAAAATATCAGGTTAGCATATAGAAACCTAAAGAGTAATAAAGGTAGTAATACCAAGGGAACTGATGGAAAGACAATAGACGATATTAAAGAACTAACAGATGAAACTGTGATTAATACAGTGAGAGAGATGTTAGCTGACTACAAACCTAAGTCTGTCAGAAGAGTGTACATTCCAAAACCAGGAAGTGACAAGAAAAGACCATTGGGTATTCCGTGTATATGGGACAGATTGGTTCAGCAGTGCATATTGCAGGTCCTTGAACCAATCTGTGAACCTAAGTTTCACAACCATTCATATGGTTTTAGACCAAACAGAGACACACATCACGCAATTAGTAGAACAGTTAGTATGATAAATATGTACAAGCATTACTACTGTGTTGATGTTGACATAAAAGGGTTTTTCGACAATGTCGACCACGGAAAACTTTTGAAACAGATATGGACACTTGGAATAAGAGACAAGCGTTTAATAAGTATCATAAGTAAGATACTTAAGTCAGAAATAAAGGGAGAAGGAATACCGACAAAAGGTACACCACAAGGTGGAATAATAAGTCCACTACTATCCCTAATAGTCTTAAATGAATTAGATTGGTGGATAAGTAATCAATGGGAAACATTCAAACCAAACAGAATGTCTAATGTTGCAGCATTTCGAACATATGCGAAGAAATACACCAATCTGAAAGATGGATTTCTAATAAGATATGCAGATGATTTCAAAATAATGTGTGGAAGTTATAACGAAGCACAGAGATGGTATCACGCAACAGTGGATTTCTTAAAAACAAGATTGAAATTGGACATAAGTGAAGAAAAATCAAAAGTCATAAATCTTAAGAAAAACTCATCAACATATTTAGGTTTTAAAATAAAAGTCGTTCCAAAGGGGAAGACCAGATATGGTTATATAGCAAAGACTGATATGAGTGACAAGGCAATTAAGAATGCAAAAAGCAATCTAAAAGCCAAAATAATTAACATTCGAAAAGACAACCCAACAGTGGCAATTAAAAACTATAATTCAGCCATTAGAGGAATACAAAATTATTATTGCATAGCAACAAATATTTACAACAATTTAACGGATGTGAATTACGCTCTCTTACCAACCATAAGAATACGTCTTAGAGACATTAGCAAAACAATTCCATTTAAGGAAACAGACATTAATTTTCAAAAACAAACAATGGGTATTCAGAAAGAAACAAAAATTGTAACCATAGGAGATATGTGTTTACTCCCATTAACGGGAGTTCACCATAGGAGTCCTATGAATTTCTCTCAGGAAATAAGTAATTATACTTCAAAAGGTCGAGAGAAAATACACAAGAATTTAATGCTTATTACACAAAGAGAATTTGAAGCCATAGCTAAAATGAGAGACCCAACAGAAACAATAGAATTTAATGACAATAGTTTATCAGCATATGTCATTCAGCAAGGAAATTGTTACATAACGGGTAAGAAGTTAGATGTTAGCCATATGAAGTGCATTAGAAAGAAACCTTTAAAAAAGAGGGGAACTAATAATAACGGAAATATAATCTTTATAAATTCAGATGTGTACAAGGCAATATTTACGAGAAAGATGGTTGAAGCCCAAGGTTTATTAAGAAAATTTAAGTTGAATGAAGAACAATGGAAAAAAGTTAATTATATAAGGCAAAATTATGATTACCAAAAGGTTTAGACAATAAATAATTTGCAAATGTATGATGGCACGCCGTATGAGGCGAAAGTCTCACGTACGGTGTAGAGCAGGGGAAAAGGTGGAGATAATATCAAATCCTTACCTATTGCTATAAATCCTTAGAAGCTGCGGGCAGATGTTAAAAAATAACGGATATAACCTGAAAGTCATTAATCTGTTAGAGATGGATAAATCAGACTGTTACAATCCATTTTCCTATATCAGAGAGGAAACAGATGTGGTCAAGCTGATTACAAACCTTATCAGCAATACGACACCAAAGGGAGCGACACCAAGTGATCCGTTCTGGGAAAAAGCGGAAGGATTGTTCTTACAGGCTATCTTTTACTATGTGTGGCTGGAGGTAC
Source organism: Bovifimicola ammoniilytica (assembly GCF_025567085.1). Classification (NCBI taxonomy): domain Bacteria; kingdom Bacillati; phylum Bacillota; class Clostridia; order Eubacteriales; genus Bovifimicola; species Bovifimicola ammoniilytica. The sequence goes on from NZ_JAOQJN010000009.1 coordinate 96,052, forward strand.
AGCCGGCAAAGAGAAACTTTGAGACAGTACTTAAACTTCTTGGAGAGGCAGAGGTTACAGAGCAGGGGAAGGCATCAAAGCTCGATGTGCGTATGAAGTTTTTAGAGGAAAGTTCTCCGCTTGGAGCTAATCATCCGGCAGTCAAGCAGTACAACAAATGTATGAGAGGTGCAGGAGATACCGTCCGTTCCATTATCATCAGTGCCAACTCAAGACTTGCATTTCTTGAGAACAAGCAGGTTTTACGATTACTCTCAAAAGATGAGCTTAATCTGTCTGATATCGGCATTGGAGTAAATGGTGATGGGGAGACAAAGACAGCACTCTTTTGTGTAATCCCTGATAGTGACAAATCCTATAACTTTATTATTGGACTACTTTATACGCAGATATTTCAGGAACTGTACTATCAGGCGGACTTTAACTGTGGCGGCAGACTTCCAATTCATGTGACCTTTATGTTAGACGAATTTGCGAATGTCGCATTGCCGGATGACTACTGTTCATTGTTATCGACAATGCGAAGCAGGGAGATTTCAAGTATTATCATCATACAGAACTTTGCCCAGTTGAAGGCACTTTTTAAGGACACCTGGGAGACAATTCCAGGCAACTGCGATACTTTCATCTACCTTGGCGGCAACGAGCAGTCAACGCATAAGTACGTCTCAGAGCTGCTTGGAAAAGGTACGATTGATAAGAAGTCAAGCGGTGAGACAAAGGGCAGACAGGGAAGCTCTTCAAGGAATTATGATGTATTAGGCAGGGAACTGTTTACACCCGATGAAGTCAGAAAGTTGGATAATAAGAAGTGTATTATTTTTATCCGTGGTTTTGATCCTATCATGGATAATAAGTTCATACCATTCAATCATCCGATGTTTAACCAGACAGCAGATGGCAAGGGAGAGCCTTATGTTCATCAGATAAGGGGAGCAGATAATCTTATCGGTCCGCCATTTGAGATTTTATCGGATAAGGCAGTAAAGCATTATGAAAAGATGAAGGACAAGGGCGAGAATGTGTATATAGATTCTCTTACCTATGAGCAGTTTATGATGCTTGGTGATGCAGAATTAAGCAGAAGATTCTCTATGCAGGATGAGGCAGAACAGAAAGCAAAGATTGACAGAGAACAGGCAAATGAGCTTGAGTATGTTGATGAATCGCAGAAAGCAGATAGTACAGCAGCTGCCAGTGGTTCTAGTGGAAACGCTGGTGGTAAGCCTGTAAGAAATCCTGAGAGGGAAAAGCCTAAGTGGGAAGATACGATTACGAATCGAATGCTGCACTGGTCATATACGCCGGAGCAGAAAGAAGAGGTGAAGAAAGCACTTGCCGCAGGAGTTCCGAAAGCAACGATTCTTACTTACTTCTATCCGGAGGTAACTGTGGAGAAGATGAGTTCATATCGGAAGAAGCATTAAATGATATCGCATAGGCACAGGAAATGTGATATACTGTGCCTATGTAAAAAGAATGTGTTTTACAAATCGCAATTTTCTCAGGAGGCTATAAATATGATTGGAAGAATTTATCATGTTGGCTTAACCGTTTCTGATATAGATCGCTCCATTGCTTTCTACAGGGACATTCTCGGGCTTGAATTTCAAGGCGAACTTTTTATGGAAGGCGAAGAAACAGATAAAATGTTCCGTAAGAAAAATTGTAAAGCAAGGGTTGCTTATTTGAATGGTTCGAAGGCTATTGAAGCACCACCAGTCGAATTGATTCAGTTTGTAGACAGCGAAATCCATAAAGCACAATCGGATTTGTTTACAACCTCTATCTCAGAAGTGTGCTTCTACACGGATGATATTGATTCGGTCTACAAAACCTTTATCGAAAATCATGTGGATTGCTTGTCTGAACCGCAGTATTTCGACTTTAGAGCAGATGGATTTGGGGAAAGTCGAGCTTTTTATTTTAGAGACCCGGATGGCATTATTCTTGAAATGATGCAGCCGCTTTGATGAAAAATCATAAGTACAGGAAAGTGGAAACTTCAAGTTTGTCTGACTCACAACAATTTAATATCAAACTAATACAAGCACTTTAGCCAATATGGTTAAGGTGCTTTTTTGCACCTTGAAAGGATGTGGTCACAGCTAAACACATCGGGGAAAGCCCGATTTAATCATTACAACAGGCATTGCCTGATCATATAGAGTTACTTTTAACAGCCAGTTAGGGGATTATCCCTGCTGGCTTATTTTTTTATCAAAAAGGAGACAAACAACATGAGAAAAGAACAGATTATTACAACTAACAACAATCAGATGGAGGAGAAAGGCATGAAGAACAGATTCATTCACTTTAAGAAGAGGTTCGTTCCGGCATTATCTGGGGCACTTATGGGAGCAATGCTTATGAGCACTACTTGTTTTGCAGCAGGTACAGGTACTTCCGCAGTAACACAGCCGCTTGAGAACTTAAAGACACTTATCATTGCAGTCATTGGTGCGGTTGGTGTCATCATTCTTGCAAAGAATGTCATGGAGTTCGCACAAGCCTACCAGCAGCAGGATTCATCTACCATGAACTCCGCTCTGAAAGGAATTGTGGCAGGTGTCATGATGGCTGGTATTTCAACAGTTCTGACATTCTTAGGCTTCTAAGATTGGGGAAATGCATTTCCCCTTTTAGTAAAAGGAAAGAGGTGAATAACAAGTATGGATATTTTTAAGCTTGGAGACAAGATCCTTGCACTTCTTGAGGCGGTGTTTGGGTTTTGGAACAATCAGATATCCCTGGTCTTTGCAATGCTTGGACAGTCACCGGTCAGTTTCAAGGGCGGAGGTCCCTGGGCAGTCATTGAGGGTATAGAGCCAGTCTTTGTAGCAGTCGGCTCATCCCTCGTTGTGCTGTTCTTTGTTATCGGTTTCTGCTCGGAAAGCATTGATGTAAAAGATGAGATGAGGTTTGAATCAATCCTGCGTATGCTTATCCGACTGGGACTTGCAGAATGGTTTGTTGCAAATAATGTCACGATTATGAAAGCGTTTTTTACTTCCATAGGAAATCTGGTGGGACTTATATCTGCCGGGACAACGACGCAGCTTGCCATTGACAGTACACAGGCAGACATCATTAAGGGACTCGGATTTGGTGAGAGTCTGGTAATGCTGATACTTACAGCTTTGCTTGCAATCATCATTATTATCTGTGGATTCTTTATCATTTACACAGTGTATTTCAGGTTCTTAAAGATACTGATTATTGTGCCGCTTGGTGCGATTGCATGCTCCACAATGGCAGGAAACAGAATGGTCAGTCATACAATGGCTACCTACTGCAAATATTTTCTTTCGTGTGTGTTTGAGGCAGTAACGATGGCACTTGCGATTGTGGTATGTAATGCATTTATCAATGCAGGGCTTCCGGCATTTACAGGAAGTTATGCTGACTGGGCACAGACGCTTATATATCTGTGTGAAATGACATTTACGATAGCAATGACTGTTGGAAGCGTGAAGGGTGCACAGACACTTACAAGCAAGGCATTTGGATTATAGAAGGAGGCAGAAATGGATAATGAAAAGAAACAGGTTACTTATAATTCAAGCATAACCGGAGAAACGCAGGTGACATTTGATATCCAGCAGTATATGAATAACAGGGCAATGTTTATCGGTCTTATGTGTAATGAAGATGGATATGAGGAGCCTTTTGGGGATGTGACTGTGAATTTGTCGGTTGCAGCACCAAATTACTGCGGATATCTGAATGTGAATGACATGCCGGATATTGAAAAGTTTATTACAGACAATGACATTGGAGAGTTTACAGGATTCACGCAAAGGAGCGGTTTCTGCGAATATCCGCTTTATCTGTTCAATGTAGATAAGCTTAGAGAACTGTGTCCGGATGGAATGGATAAGTATGAGGCAAATATCGGAATGACAAGAAAGCCGGAGACAAAGGATTTATCAAGATAGGAGGCAGGGACAATGGTAATCGAAGTAAACAAGGATATTGACCGCTATCAGGAATCGGTTGCAATGGGACTTACTGCAAGGCAGCTTATATTTTCCATTGCAAGCGTAGTGGTTGGTGGCGGTATCGTCCTTCTTCTTTACAAGTATATCGGTCTTACGGGTTCTGCTTATGTGGCAATTCCCTGTGTGGCACCGATTGCTCTTGGCGGATTTTATTCCTTTAATGGGATGAATTTCTACGAGTATATGGGAAAGAAACTGCACTTTATGTTTGGCAACAGGGCGCTTACCTATGTATCAACAGAGGGAGAACCTGCAATAAAGCAGTTAGAAGCAGAACAGAATGAACAGGTAAAGAAGAAAGGCAGAAAGGCAGAACAGGAGACTGTAACAGCTGATTCGGCTGTAAAGAAGCAGAAGGAGTTTGAAGCAATGAAGAAAAAGACGAGAAACATGTTGCTTGGACTTGTCGCAGTCATTGTGGCGGCAGTAGCAGGCATTGCAGCATATAAGGCAATGCATTAGAAACGAATAGTATCTGACCGCAAGGTCGGGAACATAGCCCGCAGGGTGAAGTTCCCGGCGGGCTTTCATTATAAGAAAGCGAGGTTAGAGACATGGGTTTATTTACAGACGGATTTAAGTTATTAAAGAAGGCGAGTGAGCCTTTGTATAAGACACCTAAATCCATTCAGGAAACCATAGAGATTATGGCGGTGGCTGAAAATGGCATTTTTGAAGTAAGCAAAAATAAGTATTCCAAATGCTACCGCTTTCAGGACATCAATTACACGACAGCAACCGAGGATGAGCAGATCAGCATATTTGAGAGATACTGTAAGTTCTTAAATTCGCTGGACTGTAATTATAAGATTACGATCAACAATAAGAACAAAAACATGGATGAACTCCGTGATAAGGTTCTGATTGCTGAGAAAAACGATGGCTTCAATAATTATAGAAGTATCTACAATGACATCATTGAGGAGAAGATTATTGAGGGCAGACAGGGGATTGAGCAGGAGAGATACCTGACAATCACGATTGAGAGAAAGAACTTCGAGGAGGCAAAGGCACAGTTTGCAACCCTTGAGGCAACGATACACAAGGCTTTCATTGAGCTTGGTGCGGAGATTGTACCACTTAATGGCAATGAGAGACTGAAAGTGCTCTATGACTATTATCATCTTGGAGATGAGGGCAGCTTTGATTTTGATATCAAAAAGGCAAAGAAGGTTGGGGCAGATTTTAGAAATGATCTGTGCAATGGGATGGTGAAATATTTCCCAGACCATTTTGAGGATGAGAGTAAATTCTGCAAGGCACTTTTCATCAAAAAGTATCCGAGCAGTTTGTCAGACAGATTCATCAATGAGATTACTTCCCTTCCAGTTCATTCCATCACGAGCATTGATGTGGTGCCAGTTCCCAAGGATCTGACAACAAAGGTGCTTCAGAAGAAATACCTTGGTATTGAGTCGGATATCATTAAGCAGCAGAGAGTCCGTAATAAGAATAACGATTTTTCTACGGAAATCTCATATGCCAAAAGAACGGAGAAAAAGGAGATTGAGGAAATCATGGATGATGTCCGTGAGAATGACCAGTGCCTTTTCTTTGTGGGAGTAACCATTATTCTTATGGCAGAAAGCAAGAAGGAGCTTGAGAGTGTATGTGAGACAGTAGAGACTATCGGAAAACGTAACAGCTGCACGATTGACACACACTACTTAAAGCAGAGGGAGGCACTCAACACAGCACTTCCGATTGGTGTAAGACAGGTGGAGACAATGCGTACACTTCTTACCCAGTCACTTGCGGTGCTTATGCCATTTAATGTGCAGGAATTAAATGACAGCACAGGGAACTATTATGGCATCAACCAGATCAGCAAGAATGTGAATATCGGTAACAGAAAGAAGCTCATTAACGGAAATGGCTTCGTTTTCGGAGTGCCGGGTTCCGGTAAATCCTTCTTCTGTAAGATGGAGATGGGCAGCGTATTCTTGTCGGGTGATGATGAGATAATCGTCATAGATCCAATGAACGAATACTTTGATATTGCTGAGACTTATGGCGGAACTGTAGTAAATATGTCTACCTACACGGATAACTATGTGAATCCGCTGGAGATGGATGTATGGAGCCTTGATCCGAATGATTCCAAGGGAATGGTAAGAGAAAAGGGCGAGTTTATGCTTGGACTTTGTGAGCAGTGTATCGGGGACAGCTTAAATTCAAGACAGAAGTCAATCATTGATCGTTGTGTGAGAAAGCTGTATATCGACATTGCAAGGAGCAAAGAGAAGTATATCCCGGTGATGAGTGATTTTTACGATATCCTTATGGCACAGCCGGAGGATGAGGCAAAGGACATTGCATTGTCTTTGGAGCTTTTCGTAAATGGTTCACTTAATATCTTCAATCATCAGACAAATGTGGATGTGGATAACAGATTCACAGTATATGGCATCAGGGACTTAGGTACGGAGCTTAGTCCTATCACAATGCTTGTCATGATGGAGTCTATTCAGAACAGGATTGTTGAGAATGGCAAGAGAGGCAAGGCAACATGGCTCTATATTGATGAGTTTCACGTCCTGCTTAATTCCGAGTATTCTGCAAAATATCTGCAGCAGCTCTGGAAGAAAGTAAGAAAGCAGGGAGGACTTTGTACCGGTATCACGCAGAATGTCGTCGATCTGTTGCAGAACTATACAGCAACCACAATGCTTGCAAACTCTGAGTTTGTGGCACTCTTAAAACAGGCGAATACAGACAGTTCCAAGATGGCGGAAGTTATCGGGGTATCAGAGGCACAGCTAAGATTCGTAACCAATACTGCATCGGGAATGGGACTTATCAAGTGTGGCTCGGTGGTGATTCCGTTTGATAATCAGATTAGTAAGGATACAGATTTGTACAGGCTGTATAATACCAACATTCATGAGAAGATTGCGGAACAGAAGAAAAAAGAAGCAATGCTGCAGTGATAACAGATGAATTTTTATAGAATCTATAGTATAATCAAGAGGTCGGATGAATGTCCGACCTTGATGATAATAAATTAGATATTCCCTATTTTTAAGAAAAAAGCATATAAGATTCGATATGAAAAATAAATAAGGAAGCAGTTCTAAAATGTATCATTTGTACCGGAGAACATGTGGCTGGATTTTAAGATATGCATATCGTACACTTTGATGAGAATATGTTGATTTGGGATGCAGCGGACCTGGATGCATTTATGGAAATGTATGGTGTGGAAGCAATTTCCAAGGAATATTTGTAATTATTAGGGAAAAGAAACTTTGAATTTAACGCTTGAAAAAAGGAGAAATAAACATGGCAAAGAAAGAAGAAAGATTTGAAGTTACATTTAGAGACGGAAGTCAGCTTAAGGATGAAGGAGTTCGCCAAATCCTTGTAGATAAAGAGACTGAGGTTAACTATCTTTGTTGGAAATCTGGATATGGAGCGGCTATTACACCTCTTCTGGATTCAGAAGGAAAAGTCATAGTTACAAAGTAAAATCGGTAGTTATGGAGGTGAAAAATGTATTTCACAGACGAAAAAGACTATATTATGCGAATGATAAAAGAAATGGTAAGAGTATTATTTTCTTTAATGTTTGGGAAAAAGTATGTTTCTGTTGAACTTGAAAAAGAAAATAAATATGAAGTATCAGGGAAAAATTTGAAAGATTTTCTTGATATGATTGATTCTGGGGAAATTAACGAAGCAGAGAATATACTTTTAGATAGCATTGATTATACAGACAGAAATGAGGTAATGGCAGCAGCTCTTTTCTACCAATACCTTAGTGAGAAGGATAGTGAGTTTTTGAAAAATAACAATTATACAAAAGAAGAAGTGCTTTCTGGTTTTAAGCAATTACTTATGCAGTCAGGATATACTGATTTGCTATGTTTGGTCAAAGATGAGGAGTAATGTAGAAAATTCAAAGAGATAAGAGTGATTGGTTGAAAGGAGAAATTGTATTATATGTTCTATGATTATATGATCTATATTGTTTTTGACTTTATGATGGCAGTGATTATGTTTTTGTTTGGAATGTGGTTTTATAAATCAGAAGGAAAAGCTGCTAATTTCTTGTCGGGTTATAATATGAAATCAGCGGATGAACGAAAGAAATACGATGAGAATGCTATGTGTAAGGCATATGGAAAAAGAATGATGTTTATGTCAGTTCCTTTTATTATTGGAATAATCATAGATATCCAATATCTAGGAATTGGTTGTTTGATTGCATGGGGGATATGGTTTATTATGTTTGTTTTGTTGCTTATTGATAGGCATAAAAGAGAACGTTAAATTCAAGTTTTATGTTGCTTTTAATAATTGAATATTGAATGATTTTACATAGCCGTTAAGGAGTAATTTTTGCTCCCTAGCGGCTTATTTTATTTTTCAAAGTAGGAGGTGAGAAAATTGAAAATCAAAAAGGTCGATGACAAACCGATGGTCATTCACACCAAGGAGAAAGCCAAGATTCATGCCCACGAGCCAAAGGGAGCCAAGATTAAAGGCAGCAACATCTATACAGTAGAGAGAGGTCCTAAGACAGCTGGTGCAAAGGTAACTGATACGGATAGAAAGAAGTCCTATCGCAAGAGCACCATTCATCAGTCAGAGCCGAAGAATAAGGGATTATCAAGATTTAAGCGAAACTATAGAGAATCAAACACTTCCATCAAGACCAAGAACACCAATCTTCACATTGCAGGAAGAACAGGTGCACTTACAGCCGGGGCAGTAACAGAGCAGATGGAAGGCGGGCAGGAAGTATCGCAGGCAGCATATCTTGCATATGAAGCAAGCCAACCTGTTACCGGAACTGCTTCCAAGGGGGCAGCACTTTTCAGGAAAAAGGCGGCAGCCGAGGCAAAGAAGCGTATCAAGAAGGTAGAGGCAGGAAAGAAGCTGGCAAAAAAGACAGCAAAGAAAGCTGCCAAAGATACAGCCAAGACGGTAGCTAAAGAGACGGCAAAAGAAACAGCAAAGACTACTGCCAAGGTTGCAACAAAAACTGCGACAAAGGCAGCTGCTACAGCGGCAGGAACAGCGGTTGCACCGGGAGTTGGTACTGCAATCGGCATGGCAGCCGGATATGCTGCAGGTGTGTCCATAGAGGTCAAGGATGAAAAGATGACCAACCGGAGCAGGAAGATAAAATTCTTTCTGGATAAGATGAAAGCACAGGAGAATCAGACAGACAGCGTGGCAAAACTGGTAAAGGATCTGATTGTGCGAAAAGCGATTACCTGGGTAAAGGCAGCTGTACCGATTATCGGATTGGTGCTTTTATTACTTGTTCTTGTAGTTGCCATGATTGCGGTTCCGGTTATAGCGGTGATAGCAATCCTTTACAATTCTCCATTTGCTTTATTTCTGCCACCACTTGAATCAGGAGATACCGTGCAGACAGTAACGAGTGCTTATGTGCAGGAGTTTAACCGGGATGTGAATACGAAAGTGAATGAGCATACCGGATATGACCTTGGAGAGCTTGTATATGTGGATTATGAAGGTATGGAAGAAAACCCAAGCAATTACTATGACATCATGGCAGTCTATATGGTCAAGCATGGTATCGGAGATACTGCAACAGTCATGAATGACATTTCAAAAGGCTGGCTGCAGGCAGTAGTAAATGATATGTGTTCATACACCACAAGCGCAGGAACAAAGGATGTGGAAGAAACAGATGCAGACGGTAATGTAACTACTGTCACGAAGTCGGTTCTGTATGTGAATGTCACACTGAAATCGTACAGAGATATGATTTCGGTCTATGGATTTAATTCTGATCAGGTGGAAATGCTTGAGCAGATCATGAGTCCGGAGTTTATGGGACAGCTTGGATATGCCGGAAGCGGAAGTGGCGGCGGAGGCGGAAGTCCGGGAGTAAGCTCCATGACTGAGGATGAAATCAATGCCATCCTTAGTGGAATTACAGACAGCAGGCAGAAAACAGTCTGCTCCTATGCACTTCACAGAGTTGGCTTCCCTTATAGTCAGGATTTAAGAGACAGCGGTAACTATTATGACTGCAGCTCCTTAGCCTATTATTCATGGAAGGATGCAGGCGTGGATATTAGTTACGGTGGGGCAACCACAGCGGCAGCGGAGGCACAGGGACTGGATGAAGCCGGAAAGACAGTCTCCTTTGATGAGTTACAGCCGGGAGACCTTATCTTCTACAGTTTTACAAGCAACGGAAGATATAAGAACATCAGCCATGTGGCAGTATATGTCGGAAATGGCAAAGTGGTAGAGGCACTTAATGAAAGTCTTGGTGTGGTTTACCGTGATGTGGCAAGCACAGGAAAGATTGTTGTGATAGGAAGACCATAACAGGAAATTTGCAGAGAGGGCATAGTCCCTCTCTGAGACTGGAGGTAAGAATGGATTTAAAAGATATGATACTGGTAACAGAAAACGACAGGGGAACAGAGACAAATATGCTGATGACTCTGGATGATTATAAGAGTTTTATAGCAGTTGATGACATGTCAGAGCTTGCAGACAATTTGTTGCAGCTTGGAAGAACACTTGGTGAAGCAGATAACTTCGCAGAGTATTACAGGGCAGCAAATGTAACTTTATCTGCGAGATTCTGTCTGGATGATATTCAGCTGGGACATTTTCTTCAGGGGTTTTATAACGATTCCAAAGAATTTCGGTTTGATGAAGAATCCAGTTCTTCTGAATGTGTTGCAAAGCTTAAGGAGATTGGAATGACCGATAAGGGCTGGGTGGATGATTTTAACCTGCATTATGAAATGGAGAACCGCTCATTTGAAAGGGGACAGACATTTCATAACTTCAATGACCATGATTACATGGTGCTTGAAGCATTATCACCAAGGAATCTTGTGGTGATGGATATGAAGTCAGGTTCCCTTACAATCGCCCTTGGTGCGACAGAGTATAAGCGTTATCCCAAGGATGAGAAGCCTACAAAGGACAATACCACAATCGGGGTATCGTGGGAGCATGGCATTTATCTAGGTTCCACACTTTCAACTACAAATTTCAAGGCATACAAGAGGGAGTATGGCACACCGGAAAAGATAGAGGATATCTATGATTACAGGGCAAAGCTAAAGCAGAAGTTCTATTTTTATCAAGATATGTCAAAGGATGATGATGTGCCAAAGAAGCTGCAGAATGACTTCCTTCACCAGATGTATGAGGATTTCGGAACGATTGAAGAAGACTGTTTTTACGACAGGCTGGAAGATGGAAAGTACGATGAAGGCTTTAAGGAAAGACAGGTAAAGGAAGAAAAGAGCCGGTGATGAGATTTTTACAGGAGGCGATATCATATGGAACAGGAATTTGATGTTGAGATAAAAGAAGTGCTTTCACGAGTACAGAAAGTAAAGGCAGAGTCGCTTGACGATGCCATCAATAAGGCAATGGATATGTATTATGCAGAGCAGATAGTCCTTGGAGCAGAGGACATGAAGGGAGTTGATTTTGCACCTATCAGCGAAAGTCAGCTCCCTTCTTCATTAAAAGAAAACGGAGGAAGAGCAAGATGACAAGTGATTCAACAACAGTAATTAAGAACATGGAGTTTTTAGTAAAGGAACTTCATAAGGAGTGGGACAGATCGGGTGCTTCTAAGGCATCCGTTATTATTTCCATTGAGGAAGTAGATGGTATTAATGATAAGTTAAAAGAGATTATCTATCAGACACAGAAGTCAGTCGATGAGGATGAGCTGACATTTAAACAGAGCATTGCAAAGTCCAAGGAATGCTATGTGCTTCTTCGTGTGGTGCGTAAGATTGCAAAGAAAAAGGATAAATGCGAAAAACAGGCAATCGACAATGAATTTGCAATCGAGCTGGATAAGGATGAGTTAAAGCTATTTAAGGGATTGTTTGCAGAGATGTTTAAGTAGAGGAGGACAAAGGTATGGGCGTTGATATGAAGGTCAAAGCGATATACGATTCTGAGATTGGTAACATCACCAGATCAGAAAAGAACTGGAAGGATGTGTTAAAGGTCGCAGGTCAGTTATACCGCTATGAATTTGACAATATCGTTATGGTAACAGCTCAGAGACTTCCGGAAAAAAGCACACTCATGGCAGATTATGATACCTGGAAAAAGGTGGGAAGATATGTAAAGCGTGGTGCGAAAGGCTGCGCTATCTTCCCATCAAGGGCACTGAATCCACGCATGAGGTATATCTTTGATATCAGTGATACCGGAGGAAAGAATGTTAAGCTGACATGGGACCTTGAGGGAGAAAATCTTAAGGATTATGTGGATTTTCTTGTGTCAGAAGGTCAGATTGAGCAGTACGATAACAGTGACAGGGAGTCTCTAAAAAATATATTAAAACAGTTTACAGGAACAGATGTTTGGTTTATAATAAAAGAAGAGTTCGGAGACCGAATGACCGAGCTTATGCAGCTATCAGGTAGTGTGATAAAGGAAGAAAGTAAGAAACGCAATGGCTTACAGCAGGAAATGGACATGGAGCAGCTTGTATATGCAAGTGTCATGTATGCTGTAGGGACGAGATGCGGATTTGACTTATCTGTGCAAGAACAGGATTTTAGTCAGATCGTAAATATCAAAGACGAAGAGATCATTTACCGTCTTGGTTCCATTGTATGCGATGTCTCCTGTAGTGTTCTTAGAGAATTTAGTTGTAACTTAAAGGCAATCGAGAGCGAAAGGAGAATTGGATATGTTAGAAGAAATGACTTACAAGGAAGTGGACGGACTGCTTTATCCGCAGATAGAGATGCCGGACGAGACGGAGGATCTCACGAAGCTGGGCAAATACGGAAGGATGGCGATGAGTTATCTTCAGGAGAACGAGCCGGCAAGATACAAGACGCTGATGAGATTCGGGAAGATGTACGAGAAGATGTCAGCGGTAGAGGAGGAAGCGAACCAGCTGTACGACCAGCTGGAGATGCAGTATCTGGCGAAGCACAAGCCACAGAATCCGTCATCGACAATGGAGATGTGGAAGATAAGAGAGCAGGCGAAGATGCAGGCAGAGGAAGTGGTACTGAATCAGATAGTGATGCGATTCCACTAGAATCAGATGATACAGAACTGAATAGGGAACTTGATGAAATCAATTCATTGGGTGTTAGTAAGGAAGCCGAATATACACAGGCTTCCTTTTTTTTCGACCAGAACGGGCAGGCAAGCATTGGCACCATTCATACTGAGGACGAAAACAATAATCAGTTTATGCGTCAGTTCGAGCAGGACAGAAAAGCTGCATTAGCAGGTAAATACAATTACCTGAATCCCAAAAAGTCTGCAACAGTACCAAGTGAATATATCAAACAGGTGCTTATGAGAGGTACAGGTTTTATCGGTGGCAAGGGCAGGGTATGCAAGATTTTTGAAACTGAGATTGATGCAGGAACCAGGGCAAAGCGTATCAAAGCAGAATATGGTCAGGGAGGTGCAGGCTGGCCGGTTGACGGACTGGGACTGCACGGATATGACACATTTCATGGGAACAGACTGCGTTTTCAGTGGCGAGATGAGGATGGAGAGGTTGAAGGATATGTTTCATGGAAAGATATCGAAAAAGAGCTTGGCGTCCTTATTCTTACAGGGGAATACCAGCCTGAGACACCTCGTATTGATGAGCTTGCGATGGACGGACTCCGTGAGGATGATGAGGTCATTGATGCCGAATACCGGGAAGTGGAACCGGAAGAGGCAGAATCAGAGATTGATGATTATGCAATACCGGATGAGCCGGAGAGCTATGCTTCTAACAGAGATTATGTAAGTGCAAAAGGCATGATACCACAGGAAACTGCCGATGAAGACCGCATGGTAACACAGGCAGAATATGGTGCTGAGATAGAAGCTGAAACAACTGAAAAAGATCCATCAGAGCTTCAGTATATTACACCGATTGATTATGCAAAGCGTATTGCAGAGCTTGATGAAGACCTGCGTGATGCGGCGGAGATTCTTGTAACAGATTGCAGCTGCTACACTCCGTTTAGGGCATTCCTTATGGATGTGGTGCAGTCTGATTTTGCATTTATGCCCAATAAACTTGACCTTATCAGGGATATTGCATTAGGGACAGATAATGCAGAAAGAAAAGCATATTCCAACAATAAGTATGGTCTTGTGGAGTACTCAATCAGAAGCGGATATGTGAAGATCAGCTATAAGAACAGGAATGGTGTGCGTAAGGAAGGTGCACTTGACTGGCGTGAGTTATATGAAATCTTATCTTATATGGTAAAACAGCCATTTTACTGCGGAGAAGACCAGAAAAGGTATTATCAGGAGACAAAGCAGAAAGCTGACCGGGATAAGATGAATCCGGTCTATAAGAGATTCTTTGATATCGAGGATAGTGTAAAAGCCAATCGTCTTGAAACCAGGGAAAGAGCAATAGCGAATGGCTGGGATACCAAGATTGATGAGAATGGACATGTAGTTTCAGATGATGCGGCGCAGAAAAAGCACAACTTCCACTATAACCTCTGGGAAATGGAAAAAGGCGGAGCCAAGACCAGATACCAGTGGAATATGGATGCAATCCGCACTCTAAAGCAGATTGAATCAGGAAACAGGCTTGCCACACCGGAGGAGCAGAAAGTTCTGTCGAAGTTTGTCGGATGGGGCGGACTGTCACAGGCATTTGACGAGGAAAACGCAGGCTGGAGCAAAGAGTATGCAGAGCTGAAAGAACTTTTATCTGATGAGGAATACAGTGCTGCCAGGGCAACAGTAAACAATGCCTTTTACACGTCACCGGAGATTGCTTCATGCATCAACTCGGCACTTATGCAGTTTGGATTCAGAGGCGGCAATATACTGGAGCCGTCTATGGGTATCGGTAACTTCTTTGGAAGCATGCCGCAGGCCATGCATGAGAGCAGACTGTATGGAGTGGAGCTGGACAGCATTTCAGGAAGAATTGCAAAGCAGCTTTATCAGAATGCCAATATCAGTATCACAGGATTTGAGAATACCACATATCCGGATAACTTCTTTGATGTGGTTGTCGGAAATGTGCCATTTGGTGATTACAAGGTATTTGATCCAAAGTACAACAAGTATAACTTCCGTATCCACGATTATTTTCTGGCAAAAGCACTTGATCAGGTAAGACCGGGAGGCATGGTTGCGGTGATTACCACAAAGGGAACACTTGATAAGACAAATCCTACTATACGAAAGTATCTGGCTGAAAGAGCAGAACTTGTGGGAGCAATAAGACTTCCAAATACTGCATTTAAAGACAATGCAGGAACCGAAGTGACAGCAGATATCCTGTTTTTGCAGAAGAGGGAGAGAAAGATTGATATTGAGCCGGACTGGGTACACCTTGGTGTGACTGAGAATGGCATTGCTGTCAACTCTTATTTTGCAGAGCATCCGGAAATGATGCTTGGTTCTATGGAGTATGACACAAGAATTTACGGACAGGACAGCAGATATACAGTCTGTGTGAATGATGACGAGAACTTCAATATGTATGAAGCATTAAACAAAGCTATCGGTAATATCAAAGCACAGATGACAGATTTTGAGAGAGTGGCAGACGAGGCGGAGCAGACGGAGGAAGTTATCCCGGCTGATCCGGATGTGAGAAACTACACTTACACATTTTATGAAGGAAAGCTCTATTACAGGGAAAATTCCGAGATGGTAAGAAAAGAAGTATCACAGACTGCCGAGGAGCGAATCCGAAGTCTTGATGAAATCAGACAGATAACAAGAGAGCTGATTGATATCCAGATGGATGGCTGCAGCGAGGAGGAGCTTTCTGATAAGCAGAGACTTCTTAATGTGAAATACGATGCCTTTATAAAGCAGTATGGAGCCATTACCTCAAAAGCAAACAGAATAGCTTTCAGAGATGACAGCGACTATCCGCTTCTTTGCAGTCTTGAGGAAGTAAACGAAGACGGGGAGGTGAAAAAAGCGGATATGTTTTATAAGCAGACGATTAAGGCAAAAACTGTCATAGATAGGGTTGAGACTGCCGTGGAAGCGTTAAATGTATCCGTCAATGAATTTGGATATGTAAATCTTGCCTATATGCTTTCTATCTATGAGCCGGATATTACAAATGCAAAGGAAGTGCTTGCAGAAAAGTCCGGACAGGCAGCATATGAGATAACGCTAAGTGATGATGCTTTGGCAGAGCTTAGAAGGGCAGTTCTTGTGGAAGAGCTTGATGGACTGATTTTCCTTAATCCTGACCGCTACAACGAGAATAATCCGGACATCGGCTGGGAGACAGCAGACGAGTATCTTTCCGGAAATGTGAGAGACAAGCTTCGTGTGGCAAAAGCTATGGCAGCGGATACAGACAATCCACAGGCAGAAAGATTTGCAGGCAATGTGGCAGCGCTTGAAAAGGTGCAGCCGGAGTGGATTGAAGCATCAGACATTGATGTAAAGATTGGCACGACATGGATTGAACCGCTTGATTATGAGCAGTTTATCTATGAACTTCTCAATACGCCAAGGCGGGCAAGGGCAGTCAGAAGTCAGTTTTACAATACAGGCATACAGGTACACTTAAATAAGATGAGCATGGAATGGTTCATTGAGAATAAAAGCATGGATAAGCATTCAGTGGCAGCTACTAAGACTTATGGTACAAGCCGCATGGATGCTTATTCTATTTTTGAGGATACGCTGAACCTAAAGACTGTAACAGTCAGGGACAGGATTGATGACGGTGATGGCAAATATCATTACGAAGTCAATAAGAATGAGACAATGCTTGCAAGGGAAAAGCAGAACATGATTAAGGAGAAGTTCAAGGAGTGGCTGTTTGCAGAGCCGGAGCGTAGACAGAAGTATGTGGAGTATTACAACGAGACATTCAATAATATCCGTCTGCGTGAATATGACGGAAGCCACTTACAGTTTCCGGGAATGAATCCGGCGATTGAGTTAAAGCCTCATCAGAAAAATGCTGTGGCAAGAATCCTTCTCGGAGGAAATACGCTTCTTGCTCATTGTGTCGGTGCCGGAAAGTCCTTTGAGATGATGGCTGCCTGCATGGAGCAGAAGAGACTCGGACTTGCCAATAAGACGATCATGGTTGTTCCAAAGCCGCTTATCGGGCAGACTGCATCAGAGTTTTTAAGGCTTTATCCGTCAGCAAATATTTTAGTTGCCACAGAGCGTGATTTTGAAAAAAGCCGCAGAAAGCAGTTTGTATCAAGGATTGCGACAGGTGACTATGACTGCATTATCATGTCTCACTCGCAGTTTGAAAAAATTCCGATCTCAGCAGAGAGAAAGGAAAGAATGCTCAATGAGCAGATTGATGAAATCAGCTATGCGATTGATGAGATGAAGGAGCGTAACGGGGAGCGTTGGACTGTAAAACAGATGGAAAGCCAGAAGAAAAAGCTGGAGGAGCAGCTGAAAGCTCTATCTGATGAGAGCAGGAAGGATGACCTCATTACCTTTGAGGAACTTGGAGTGGATTCCATTATGGTGGACGAAGCACATAATTTTAAGAACCTTGCGATTTTTTCCAAGATGAATAATGTGTCAGGTATCAGCAGCAGTGGAGCTAAGAAGTCAACGGATATGCAGCTTAAATGCCAGTACTTATCTGAGATAAATGATGGCAGGGGCATTGTATTTGCAACAGGTACACCAATATCCAATACCATGTGTGAGATGTATGTCATGCAGCTTTACTTACAGAAAGCGGCACTTGAAGAGATGGGGATTTATCACTTTGATTCATGGGCAGCGAACTTTGGTGAAGTGACAACAGCACTGGAGCTTACTGTAGAGGGAAGCGGATTCCGTTTTAAGAGCAGATTTAATAAGTTTACAAATCTGCCGGAGCTTATGAATATCTTCCGTGAGGTAGCAGATGTGCAGACAGCAGATATGCTTGACCTTGATGTGCCAGCACTTCGTGGAGGCAAGCCTATTATTGTGGAGTCGGAGCCTGACTGGTATGTAAAACAGGTCATGGAAGACTTTGTTGTGAGGGCAGAGCGTATCAGAGGCGGTGGAGTAGATCCAAGAGAGGATAACTTCCTAAAGATTACCCATGAGGCAAGACTTCTCGGAACAGATGCAAGGCTGATTGATAAGGATGCACCAAATAATCCGGATGGAAAGCTCAATAAGGTAGCGGAGAATGTCTGGAAGGAATATGAGAAAGGAAATGCCAACGGTCATATAGGCTGCCAGCTTATTTTTTCGGACATCGGCACACCGGGACCGGATAAAGACTTTACCATCTATGATTATTTGAAGGAAACACTTATCCAGTATGGTATTCCGGCAGATGAGATAGCTTTTATCCATGATGCCAAGACAGATGCACAGAGGGATGCACTTTTTAAGGAGATGAGGACAGGTAAAAAGAAAGTTCTTATCGGTTCAACAGATAAGTGTGGAACAGGTGTCAATGTGCAGACACACCTTGTTGCAATGCACCATGTCGATTGTCCGTGGAAGCCTTCTTCTATTGAACAGAGGGAAGGACGAGGCATACGACAAGGCAACGAAAATGAAGAGGTGGCAATCTACAGATATGTCACCAAAGGAACCTTTGATGCATACAACTGGTCACTCGTCGAGAATAAGCAGCGTTTTATCAGTCAGGTTATGACAAGCAAGGCTGTAAGCCGAAGCTGCGAGGATATCGACGAGGCTACACTTTCATATGCAGAGATCAAGGCGGTTGCTACAGGTAATCCTTTGATCAAGGAAAAGATGGAGATTGACAATGATGTCCAGAGATTAAAGCTCTTAAAGGCATCCTATGATAATCAGAGATATGGCTTGCAGGATAACTTTATGATCAAGTACCCGAAGCTCATTAAGACAGCAACCGAAAAGCTTGCCAATGTAAGAGAGGATGTAAAGGCAAGGGATAAAGAGCTGATTGATAATCCGGAATTTGCCATTACCATAGGCAAAGCAACCTATACTGAGCGTGTGGATGGTGGAACGATGATGCTTGAAGCAATCAGCAAATGCAAGACCGGAGAGACAACTGCAATCGGTAAATTCCACGGATTTGAGCTGCTTGTGGAAAAGAACTTCCTTGGCATCAATTATATGGTGCTTCGTGGAAAGACCGAGTACAAGGCAGAGCTTTCCACAAGTCCTGTCGGCAGTATGGTGAAGCTGGAAAACCTGTTCAACGGACTCCATGAGAACATTGATTTCCTGGAAAAGAAGATTGAGCAGTACCAGAATGACCTTGAAGCATCAAAGACTGAGTATGACAAGCCATTTGCGTACAGCAAGGAACTGGAAGAAAAGCTGGCAAGGCAGTGTGAACTGAATGCCCAGCTTGACCTTGAGAACGCAAAGGCTGTGGATGCAGACCTGAGCGGACCGGAGGAAGAAAGAGAAGCTGATGACAGAATGGAATCTGCAGCAATTGTAGCAGAGGATAAAGGTGCTTATCCATCCGACAGAGAGGGCAGAACACGATAGGAGAGTGAATAATATGAGCATAAGAAAGGTGGTCGCAGGACTACTGATTACAGCAGGGATTGCCATTATGGCAGTCCCTTTTTTCTGGCGGGCAACCGGAGAAAAACAGACAGAACAGCTCATAAGTGAATTTGAGCAGACATTGGAGGATGATTACGATGAAGAAACAGATGTGGAGGAAGAGCAAACCTCCATTAGTGAAGAGGATGAAGCCATTCTTAAAGAAGGCGGTGTTATCGGTATCATTGAGATACCGGGCATAGATATCCGGTATCCGGTAATGGAAGGAACCACAAGTAAAGTGCTTAATGCCGGGATTGGTCATATAGAAGAAACAACAGGGATTGGGGAGAGTGGCAACTGTGTATTGTGCGGTCACAATGGCAGCAGGTATGGCACATTTTTTACACCACTAAGTCAGATATCCATAGGTGATGAAGTGATGATAACCGTCAAAAACGGACTGAGGCACATCTATGAGGTAACAGAGACAGAGGTAGTAAATCCATATGATAACAGCATCAAGACACAGAGTACAGAAAAAGAATTAACTCCTTTTACCTGTTCCCAGAAAGGAACCATGCGATTTGTAGTCAGGTGCATTTATAAGGAGGCGGTGATGGATGAATAAGAGATACCGGTTAGGTGAAATAGAAGAGGCAGTATCGGAAATGGAAGAGTTAATCGGACTTGAGGATGATATTGCAGAGATTGATGATGAATTTCAGATAGTCGTAAGCGGCTGGTCTGTATATGTCGAAAGCATGAATCTGACACTCAGACAGGGAATAGCCTGCGTATGGGATGCGGAGGAAGGATTATTTATGCCTGATTTTGATGTGACTATCGTGTATGAGGGGAACATTGAAACACAGGAGTGGCTCTACTATGAGCAGGACGGAATGGTCGTTACACTTGGCAACTGGTTAAATGGCAGATTGTCTTGTGAACAGATAGAACAGCTTTGGTGTGAGCTTATCATACCAAATCAAAACAAAGAACAAAAAGAAAGCGAGGAATAGCATATGAAGTATTCAATTAAGGTAAACGAAGTAAGGGCAAAAGAGGGCAGCAATATCAAAGGAGCAGGAAGGCATCCCGGGAGAAGGCTGTCGCAGTGGTTTCTGAGCTGAAGGCTATGAAGCTGCCGGAGGCTGCGAAGAAAGTAGCGGATGGCATTGAGGAAACGCTGACCTACTGTGACTTCCCCTCTGAGCATTGGGTGTATGTAGATCCGAACCAACAATGTGATCGAACGGATGAACCGTGAGATCCGGCGCAGGACGAGGGTAGTCGGTGCGCTTCCTGACGGAAACTCTGCGCTGATGCTGGTCTGCGCACGGCTTCGTCATGTAGCCGGAACCCAGTGGGGCAGCAAGAAATACATGAATATGAAGCACTTGGAAGCCATGGAGCAGGAGCCACTGGTTGGATAAGTAGCAGCCAGGTCACAAAGCGTCAAGGGCAAGACAAGCGGCGTACCGCCGCCCTTGACCCTTTGCGCCCTGCCTGCTGAAAAGTAACCAAGGGGCGGTTAAGCCGCCCACTGTAATAGATTTCTACTAGAGCCAAAATCAATTTTGCGCATAACTCTTGACACTACCTCCTACGGTGTTGTTTTTACTATCCTATCCGGTTGAATCCGATGCCTTGTCTATCATACACGCTGTGCTGCTTCATCAGAAGCTTTGGGTGCGATCAGATCACCTTTCTTTTTCTGACGATGGCAACAACAAGAGTTACGATGTTCCAGAGCAGGGATGTAACCGAAACGGATACGGCTGCGGTAGCAAGGGGCTTGGAAACGCTGACTCTGTCGCTGATCGCGGAAATATTGCCTGCGTCAAGCGTTGTATTATCGGTCAGCGTAAGGATCAGATTGCCGTCATCGTCAATGCGGCAGCCCTTGATTCCGATGCCGTCTTTACCGTCAGCACCGTCCTTACCGTCTTTTCCGTCTGTGCCGACGATCTTGCCGAGGTTGGTAACAACCCCGTCGGTAAAGGTGATGATAAGATTGCCGTCTGCGTCAATATGCGCTGACTGAATTCCGGTTCCGTTCAAGCCGTTTGAACCATTTGATCCGTCTTGACCGTTTTGACCGTCCTGACCGTCCTTGCCTGCGTCACCCTTGTCGCCCTTGGCTCCGGTGACATTTCCGAGATTGTACACAGTGCCGTCGGTCAGAGTAATGATGAGGTTGCCGTTTTCATCTACAACAGCATCCTTGACGCCGACACCGGCAGCGCCGTTGTTTCCGGCATCGCCCTTGTCGCCCTTATCACCTTTATCGCCCTGGTTACCTTTATCTCCGGTGACCTTGCCTGCGTTATGCACGGTGTCGTCGGTCAGCGTAATAATCAGGTCGCCGTTCTCGTCGATCGTCACCGATTTAACGCCTACGCCTGTAGCACCGGTTTCGCCTTGGTCGCCCTTATCGCCTTGGCTGCCTTTATCTCCGGTAACCTTGCCGAGGTCAAGCACGGTATCATCGGTGAGGGTAATAATGAGATTGCCGTTTTCATTGATGACAACGGATTTTACACCTACGCCGGTGTCGCCCTTATCACCTTGGTCGCCCTGGTCGCCTTTGTCACCCTTGACATCGGCTACAATAACGGTAATGAGCATATCGCCGTCCACCGTAAAGGTGACTTCGGTCTTATTGATTTCAGAAAGCAGCTCGCCGCCGATGTACCAGCCCTTGAGAATATAGGTCGGGTCAAGCGTTACGGTTGCGGTAAGCACCGTTCCCTCGCACACCTTGTCGCCGCTGGCGATTTTTTCACTGCCGTTCTTTACCGAAAGGATACAGCCGTCCAAAGTCATGGGGAATGTGACTGTATATTCCGGTATCTCCTCGATTTTCACTGAGATGTTGGTATCCGCCTTGATTGCGCCGGTTCTATAGGTATAGCTGCCGTCGCCGTTGTCGATCCACGAATCTGCATCTGCAAGGCGGTAGTTTTCCTTCGGCTTGACTGTGACGGTGATTTCATCGCCGTAGCGAACGGTTTTGCCACTTACGAAATCCTTGTCACCGTTTTTGATTGTCATATCTGCGTGCTTCGGGCTATCCACCATAACCGTGTATTGCTCGATTTCGGTGAAATACACCTGAATATCGGTTTCGGTATCCACCACAAGCTCATAATCATACTGGCTGTACAACTTGTCGTCGGTCGTTACGGTGTCAACCTTGCTGCCACGGGTAATGACGAGCTTCTGCACACGGTAATTTTCCGCCGCCTGTGCGGTAAGAGTAATTTTCGTGCCGACGGGAACGCCTGCGCCTGACTGATAGCCCTGCTTGGTCGCTACGGCACCGGTCTGTTCACCGCTTGTGGCAGAATAGGTCAAGCCTACACGCACGGGAACATCAAATTCCACACCGATCTCGGTGTCCTTTGTGATGGTCATGGTGAAGCTTTCGCCGCTTTGTCCCTTGGCATCGTCCGTCCATGCGCGGAACTTGCAGCCTGCGTCCGTCTTGACGGTGAAGGTCAGCTTGGAATTTACAGGAACATACACGCTGTTATTCTCATTCAGAGTAACGCTGTCGCCGTTTGTATCGGTGATTTCCACCGTGCCGCCCTCTGCCGGGATATTGACCTTTACAAGCCTGCCGATTTCAGAAAGACTTACGAATTCTGCCTCGACTGTGTATTTTTCGGAAGCAAGCCCCAATGTATAGCTGTTAGAGCCTGCCGCGTCTATAGTTTCGGTGGTGCCACTTGCGTCGGTAATTTTCCATGATTTCAGTCTGTAGCCCTTGCCGGGTACGGCGGTAAAGGTCACATTATCGGTAACCGTGCCGCCGGGGGCATTCAGAGGAACATCGCCCACCGCCGCGCTGACCGTACCAATCACCATGCCGTCTGCCGTGTAGGTATCGGTAAATGTGATCTGAGCGGAATTTATTGCTCGCTTGGTGGAAACACGCATATTGGCTTCACCGTTCAGAGTAAAGGCACATACGATTGTTCCGTCTTTTTCGGGTGTGAATACCATTGTTTCACCGCCGTTGTCGAGGGTAAGGGATACAAGCTCATACTGCCCGCTTTTCGGGGTGACCTTTACCTTGATGATTTCGCTCTCGCTGATCTCATCTCCGGATTGGATCTCAACATTGCCGAGATGCCGCACCTTGATGTCGGAAGCCTTTGCGTTATCCACTGAGTAGTTGACCTTATAGAACCTCTTTGCCGTGGTAACTTCGGCAATATTCGACCATGTGCTTTCCTTTTCTTTGCCGTCCACCTTGCAAACGGAGGTAACAGCAAAACCCAAGTTGGTATTGGTTTTCAGGTTCTCAATCTCATAGGATGTCGTATCGGCAGGAAGCAGATCGGAAATTTTCGTACATTCGCCGTTTTCCGCGCGATACACATAGTAACCCTCTACCTCCGGCCAGCCGGGGGTCTTGTCGGGCTGAGACCATGTAAGATGCACCGCATCATCTGCAAACAGGTTTGCCTCTAAATCATCTACTGCAGGAGCAGGTGTGCTGACATTTGATAGGCTGTAGCCGATAAAGACGGTCTTGTTGCCTTCCTCACCATAGAGGTGCCTGAACCACTGCCCCAGCGTCCAGTCAAAGGTATACTGCGTGTAAATGCTTGCCGGGATTCCTTCCTCGGCAAGAGCCGGGCCGTCAATGTCGTTGACCGCACCGATGCATCCCTGCGAGGAGGTTTTGGTGGTCGAAACGCCCGAACCGTTGCTGTAACTCAGACTTGTTTCAAAGCCCACATCGTGCGAGAATAGGATACCGTCGCCGAACACGCCGAAGCTGATGGAGAAGTTGAAGTAAAATCCGTGAGAAATCTCCTCGGAGACCGATTTGATATTGCTCTTGGAATAGGAAACCTCATTCAGACCTCCCGCATAGCCCATACGGATAGTGTTCTGGCTGAGCTGCTGAGCGCCGAGTGCACTGTATGCGCCCCAGCCCAACTGATTGTACATATAGGGGTTGCCCTCGTTGCCGTCCAGCCAGTTTTCCGCTTCGTTGATTTTTTCAAGACGGTAGTAGCAGGCTTCATCTTTGGAGGTCTTATCCGACTCCTTGGTGATGGCGCGATTGCCCTTTTTCTCCATATAGGAGTTGTATTCTTCAGCAAAGCTGTTGTAGTCGTCAATGCTCATCTGCTGATACACCGGCTGCTGCGGAATCGACAGGCTCATTGCCGTGCCATCAGACCACTCGCCGTTTTCGTCCAGCACCTCATAGCAGTAGACAAATACCGGTGTTCTTGCAACCAGTGCCGTGTTATATGCCTGCGCCTTGACAGTCATGGCGTATTCGGTTTCCAGCGCTTCAGTGTAGGTCTTGCTCCATTCAAGAGAATAGCCCGCTGAAATATTTAGTTCAAAGGGGGCAAGCAGTCCGCCATAGCTGTAGGACATACCCACGCTGTAGGAAACATTTTTCGAGGAAGATTGCTCCAGCTCGTAGCTTTCGGTTATGGTATAGTCGGTCTCGTTATTTGCCGAGTCGCCCAGCGCTGCAAAGTAGGGCGCCGCCTGCATGACCGCCTTGACCTCCGGGTCGCTGTAGGCGTAGCTTACGCCCTTGTAGCGGGCGATAACGCCATCCTGGTCGCGGTCGCAGGATGTGAGCACCATCTGTGCGCCGGTGCCTTTATAGCCGCCGTCAACTTTGTCGGGTCCCCAACCGGATATTGTTGTACTAAAGCCGGTCACAGTGCCGTAATCGGTCACATTGCCTTTACTGTCTTTTTTGTCATTGTTATATACGCCGGCGATCATGCACTTTTTAAAGGAATATTCTTTGTCATTGTCGCGGCAGGAGGCAACGAACACGATCTGCTCTCGGCCTGCCGTGTTGCCGTCAAAGTTGCCGACCACGACTGAGCGCATATATTCCTCTTTTCCGCCAAGGCCTTCGTCAAACTGGAATCCGCTCGTTGAAGCCTTGTTTAATTCGCCGGTAGCGGTGTTGTATGTATACAATGAGCCGTTGATAAAGATATACTCTGCGGCGTTTGCTCCGTTATAGGCAACGGCCTCGACCGCAAACTTGGTTACACATTCGTCTTCTGACCAGCCGTTGGCGGCCATGGTCTTGACCTCGGATTGTACGAATCCATTGTTCTGATTGCTGAGGAGTATGCTGTATGCAAAAGTATCTGTAATCCTCATCGACATCATAATGGGGTTATAGCCGCTTTTGCGCTGTAATGAATCTAGCTTTGCTCCGGCAACAACGAGGTCGTCGCAGCCGTCGTTGTTGAAATCACCGCAGGCAAGCCCCCCGTCGTAGACGGATGTCCATGTATTATATGTCGAGTCGTACCCGGTTACATTATTTATTGAATATTTTTTGTCAGGCAGGCTGTCTACAAAAGCCAGCCCCTCTCTTCTGCCGGTCTTGCCGTACAGTATTTTGACCTGCGGGGTCGGGTCAATATATGCGCCTTTAGAATTGTATGACAACACTGCCAGGTCGTCTATTCTGTCGCCGTTAAAGTCGCCGACGACCATATCGACCGTCAGCTTTTTCCAATGGTTAGCCAGTGTATTATTTTTTGAGCCGTTGATGGTATCTGCAACGCCCTTGTTACCACTAAGGTTGGTTTGATAATTATTAACATAATAGTCATTCAGCAGCTCATCTCCAAGCTGATAATACCCCGGACCGTTTTCACGGCGATTCAGCATGGTAAGCTCACCGTCGGCATATTCATATTCCTTAATAAAACAGCCTGCCATCATATTGGCGGAATAATAGTCCAGATCGGTAATGCGGCGTATCTCCTTTTTGCTGTTCGCCACATAGATGATAAGGGTATCCTTGCCGTCGTTGTCAAAATCTCCGGCTACAATATCAATATATTTGTTGGAATCATAACCGTGGATTTGCAGATCTCCGTCACTGTCAAACGCCCAGTTCATTTCGCCGACAACCTCTGAGCTGCAGAGCTTGCCATCCCTTGCGTCGTATACAAAGAGATAAACATTTTTATCCCGACGGTTAAGACCAACATAGGCAGCATGGTCGTTACGACCGGTGCCGTCCGGGTCAAACGATGCGGACTGTATCAGAACGCAGTTGCTTAAATCAACGAAATTCATGTTAGGCAGCGAACTGTTGGATGCAGTACGTTTACTATATACAAAGTTATACAGGTCACTTGCCGTTCCGACATCTGCTATCTTGCCGGTAATGTGATTGGTGTAGGTTTCTAAATAAAGCAGCTCGCTTTGCTCCACCATCGCAAATGGGCGGTCAACATCGTAACCGTAAGGGTTGGTTGTCTTGTCGTACCCGGCAGGTACAGTGTTTTTCATCAGCGAATTGGCTGCATCGGATGAAAAGGTCGGGCTGTCGCTGCTTGCGGAAAACGCCGAAAGCGGCAGACAGGCAACGATCATCACAAGCGCCAGTGCTGCGCACACTGCCCGTCGGATGATAAATTTTTTGTTCATAGCTCAGGTCTCCTTTGATAATTTGGTTTTGCTGTCCGCTACGACAGCAGATTCTGAAAGCGGATAAGCAAGCGTGGACATGATATTTCACGATACTTATACTATTATCTATTCTATCATAACAGGGGCAGTTTCGGTTGTGTCGTTTACGCTGTATTTCGGTCGTTTACGCTGTAAACGGTCGCTCGGGCGGAATACCCCTTGTAAAAACACGGATTTTCAAGTACAATAGTATACGGATAATTTTCCACATATCAAATGCAGAAAAAATGAAATGGGGAGGTGCCTCGTCGGAATGAAAAAAACTTTACGGTGGATATGTTTAGCGCTATTCTTTGCGCTTTGCATCGGTATGCTCTGCTTTTTGCAGAAATTCACGAAGCTCAATACATCCATACAATACCTTGAGTGGCAAACCGCCTACACGGTAGGAACAGACGGCACGGAAACGGAGCTGGATTATACCGTGTCGCCCGAAAAGGGAGACCGCTTTCGCCTGGAAACAGTCGTCCCGGCAAGCAGCGAATACGGCAATTTGGTATTTGAAACGGCAGGGCTGAATATGACCGTCAGCATAGACGGGAAAGAGGTATGGCAGTCGGAAACCGCGGTGCCGGAGAATGCCGTGGGTCAGACGCAGGCGATTATCCCTCTGCCGCAAAACACGGAGTGCCGCCTTACGGTTACCGGCACGGTGACTGACACAGCAAGCCTTATTTTCCCGCCGCTGCCGCGCTTTGTGCCGGTGGATGCGCAAGAAATCGAAAGCTACGCTTATGCAAACTACTACGGTATTCCTGCCGGTGCTACCGCTTTTATATCGCTGATGATTGCCGG
The DNA here is from genome assembly GCF_025567085.1 of Bovifimicola ammoniilytica. Taxonomy (NCBI): domain Bacteria; kingdom Bacillati; phylum Bacillota; class Clostridia; order Eubacteriales; genus Bovifimicola; species Bovifimicola ammoniilytica. The sequence goes on from NZ_JAOQJN010000009.1 coordinate 123,762, forward strand.
GTTGTTCCTTTTGAGCGTGACACGCAAAAAGGCAGATTGGAGTCTGATACCGCTTTTCCTTGCCTCTGTGGGGCTTACGATGCAATGGATCACCAAAGGAATGGGACACCATTTTCTCAGCGACGGGTTGGTCGATTTTCTGAACCGGCAAGAGATCGGTATTCTGCTGCTCGTACTTTTGGTCGTTTATCTTGTGATGAACCGTCAGCGTAAATTTTGGAAATACTTAGGAATTTCCGCTATTGCCAGCGCCGCCGCATTGGGGGTTGCATACACGGTATCATTTTTCAGAAAAAGCTACCTTTTCAAATATATCGGCAGGTTAATTTCGGATGTTACGGAGCTTGCGGATTATTCGGGGCTTTTGTATTGGGTCACCGTTTGGATGGTTGCGGTGTGCGCCGTTATTTCCGCCTATGCCGTAATGCGTTCGATTATTGCACAGCAGATGGAAAGCAAAACGCTCCGTCTGCGCAACGAATTGATTATGAACAGCTATCGTGCGATGGAAAGCAAAGTGACCGACAGCGCCGCCATTCGTCACGAAATGAAGCATAAAATAATCGCTCTTGACGCATTGTATCAAAAGGGCGATATTGATGCGCTGGGGCAATTGATCGGGGATATAAAGCAGCAAAACGATCATTTGGCGCAAACGCAGTTTACCGAAAATTTCACAGTCAATACGATCCTGCAGGACGCCGCTTATCGTGCCGCCCAGTCGGACATCCGCTTTGAGGCGCTTGTTTCCGTTCCGCCGCAGCTTACCGTTGCGGAAAGCGATCTGTACGAGCTGCTTATGAATATGCTTGACAACGCACTGGAAGCCGCCGCCGAGGCGGATGCCGGAAAACGATTTGTCCGCTTTCAGATTGAAACAAAGAACGGCTTTCTTGCCGTTAAGTGTGAAAATTCGTATGCCGGCAAGCGCAGACAGGATGCGTACGGCAACTATGTCACGACCAAGAACGACGCCGAAATCCACGGCTTCGGCTTAAAGCTGATGAGCGCCGTTGCCGTGCGTTACCACAGCATACTGGATATTTTTACTTCGGAGAATCAAACCTTCACCGTTCAAACGGCGCTGAAGCTGCCGAAGAAATAAACAAAAACAAAGAAGGACACCGCTTTAAAATAAACGGAGTCCTTCTTTTTTGCTTGTGCGCCTAGCGGCGCACGTTTCGTTTGCGCGCCATGGGCGCGCTCTCGCAGGTGAAAGTCCTGAACATGCCCAGGTAGTGGGAAATGTATAGCTGAACAGCAAG